>DASVCP010000186.1:0-10009 GCA_036381555.1 Gammaproteobacteria bacterium | reverse complement strand
GGCGTCGTCCTCGTATCCCGACACGATTCGCCGGATCTCCTGTATTTCCTCGACCCGGATGCGGTTGAGTTCCTTCTCCAGAGACTCGGCGCGCTCATTCAGCCGGACAAGCTTTTCCATATCATCTTCCGGCAGCTCGTTATGCAGCGCCTTCTGTTGGAGGTCGACAATCTGGCTGTATATGTTATTCAGTTCTTCATTCTCTCTGAAAAGGACCTGAACGGAGGTTGCCGTCTGCCGTTCATTGACCAGCAGGCCTTCATAGACAGGATGCCCCTTGAACGTTTCCCTGAGCCGTTCGACACTGAAATTCTTTTTTTCTATCGTCCACTCCGACGGGTCACCTCCGGCCAGACCGTTATCCATGAGCGTAACAAGCGGAACGTCGATGATGGAGCGCACCGATTCCACACGGTCAAGCTGCCGCAGTTCCCCGCTCAGGGATTTAAGATCCGCGAACGTCTTCTCGGAAAAAACCGACTCGCCTTCCGGCTCGTAAGCGACAAGCAGGAATTCCTGCGAAGGAAACCGCCGGTTCATCACCTGCGTCTGGATGTAATATTCGTTGTTTTTGGTCAGCAGCGTGTCGGCGGAAGCGTCGATCTGAAAATGCCGCACCTGCCAGCCCAACAGCCCTATGATCAGGAACAGCACGATCAACACGGCTTTTGGGTACTTCAGAATAATATCGATCAAGTATCTCACTCTGAAGAATACTCGGCGTCGCGCTGGATGCCCTGCAAGTGAAGGTTACGAAAGAAAATATAAGGATCCTCGCTCTTTTCCCTCAGGATCTCGTATTGATCCGCGCTGGGCGCGAATTCGTTGAAGCGATCATAGATCTGAATGGCTCTGGCATCGGAACGGTCATCGACCAGTTCCGGAATGGGATCCAGAAAATAATCGAACACCAGGGAAGTGCCGCCGCGCAGATCGGAAGGCCCGGCAAACGGCAACACCAGATAAAAGCCGTAACCCGCGCCGTAATGCGCCAGCGTGTCTTCAAAGCGGGCCTCGGCCCTGTCCAGATTGAACCAGTTTTTCGCCGGATCAAAAAGACCGAACAAGCCCAGCGTGCTATTGATGCCGAAACGAACCAGGTTCCTGGCGGCGGGTTCGAACTTAAATTGAAACACGTTGTTTACAAGGTGAATCGGCATTCTGATGTTGTAAAAGAAATTGCCCACACTGTTGCGAAAGCCTTGCGGCGTTATCTTGACATATCCCTTGCCCAGGGGAATCAAGGCATAACGGTAGGTGACATCATTGAAAGCGAATATCGCGCGATTGACACCGATTAATGGGTCGCGGTAATCGTCGTATTCAACCACCGTCGGTTCTATGTCGACCACGGTCGATTCTATCGCTTCACTATTTTGCGAACCGTCCGCATTACCCGCCTCGGCCAGCAACAATGTTTCGCCTTCACGCTCGACACCAGATCCGTCGAAAACGGGGCCTTTTTCGGCTTTGCCACCAAAGGATGCACAACCGCCGGCAAACAACATCGCGCCGGCGAACACAATAAACAGGATTTTTCTTACCGGGTCGCAATCACCCACTGCGATAGATCCTCCTTGACAGCACTCCCTGAACTCAAATTTAAAACACAAAAAATATTTTCAGGTTTTTGTATTGTATTACATCGCGGACAAGAGACGGATTTAAAATCTTTAGCAAACCCAAAGGCAGTCTCAACAACCCGGCATAACAACCATGCACAATGTATTTCCTTAATTAAGAGCGAAAAATCTCCTTCTCTAATTACGTTGAATTCACCGGTGTATCTCATCCGTTCGCGCGGTTAGCGGATTGACATTCATTTCGTCGAATCACGGACTGTCAATACGCCCGGACAGCTTATAGTTAAATTGACCATGCGAACGCTTTCACGTTTTATATATGCAATACCGGTTTATATGTTGTATTCGGCCGCATAGCAACGATAAAATCCCTATGCAGAAAACAACCGCGGAAAGCAAGCTGTTTTCGTTTTGCAATCAATCCTGCCGAGCGCTTTGGCGATTGGAGTCTCTTTGCCTAGACGGAAATAGGTTGTCGCCATAACTCACTTAAAATGATTAACTTCTGAGGGGAAAGTCATGAAAGCATTTATCAAATCGGCAATACTGCTGGCCGGCCTGCTGTTGGCCGGCCAGGCATGGGGTTCGTACAGCTGTACGGTAACCCCGGGCAGTATCTGGGGCGGCGGTTATCAGATGAACGTGACCGTGACCAACGACGGCCCGGGTTCGATCAGCGGCTGGACGGTACAGGTACAATTCAGCGAACCGGCCAACGTAACCAGCAGTTGGAACGTGGTGCTCGCGGATGGCAACAGCAACACGCCGAGTTTCAACAACTGTTGCGGCTGGAACGGCAACCTGGGAGCCGGCCAGAGCACTACCTTCGGTTTTCAGGGCACGCACGACGGCAGTTTCGACGTGCCGACTACCTGTACCGGCAACGGCGGCAGTAGTTCGACTTCATCGTCAAGCTCCAGTAGTTCTTCAAGTTCGAGCAGCAGTTCGAGTTCGTCCTCCAGTTCAAGCAGCAGCTCCAGCAGCTCGTCGAGTTCCAGTTCGTCCTCGAGTTCGAGCAGCAGTTCCAGTTCCACAGGCGGCGCCAACATCGCGTCGCTGGCCACGGCCAGCACGTCTTACGTGTCTCCGTGGGAAACGCTGAGCGCGGTCAACGACGACAGCAATCCGGCGAACTCCAACGACAAGTCCAGCGGCGCCTACGGCAACTGGAACAATCCGAATTCCATTCAATGGGTGCAGTACGACTGGCCGCAGAATTACACGCTGACTTCGTCGCAGGTGTACTGGTTCGACGACAACGGCGGTGTGTTGACGCCCACCACCGCGTACATGGAGTATTGGAACGGCAACTCCTGGGTCCATCTCGGCAACGTGCCGCTGGTGGAAAATGCGTTCAACACGCTGACTATCAACAACGTCACCACCAGTCGCCTGCGCGTTTCGATGCTCAACACCAGCCAGTCCACCGGCATACTCGAATGGCGGGTATTCGGCACGCCGGCCGGCACTTCTTCTTCGAGCAGTTCGAGTTCGTCGAGCAGCAGTTCATCCTCCAGTTCATCATCGGGCAGCGTTTATACACCGGTCACGAACCAATACGTGTATCGCGGCATCACGACTGACAACGCGTTGTTCCAGGATTCGGAGCACTTCCGCGTTTACTATGGAACCAACGGCCGCGATGCCGGCGGCATATTGGGACATAACAGTCAGACGCAGGTGACGATGGCGCTGGACTTCCTGGAGGCCGCCTACGACTACTGGATCGTGCAGCGCGACTTCCGCTCGCCCGGCCAGCCGGTAAATAATCGTCCCGGCGGTCCGTTCAAAATGAACGTTTACTCGACCGTCGATCTTAACGCCGGCGGCGCCATGGGTTATGACGGCAACGCCGGGTTGCCTTATCTCGTCGTGCACACCAACTCGATGGGCAGTCCCAACGTTTACGTCCATGAATTCGGCCACTGCATCACGCTGTCCGAATATGTCTGGGTGGACAAGAGCAATACCGGCGCCTGGTGGGAAACCACGGCGCAATGGCACACGGACGATTTCGTGGCGTTCGCGCCGCAGCACGGGCCGGTCGCGGCCCAATACGGCAGGCCGACAACGACCACGATCATCGATCTCAATACCGTGATCGGCCGCTCGTATCTGACGATCGTCCATGCTGATAATCGTTACCAAGCCTGGCCGTTCCTGACTTACCTCAACAGTAATCCGGACGGTTATTCAGGACTTGGCGCAAACGCCGTGCGTACCATGTATCGCACTCATCAGGGTAACGAAACACCGTTGCATACGGTCGCGCGAATGACATCGACGCCGTGGCAACGGGTGGTCGGTTCGTACTGGGCGCACATGGCTTATATGGATATCGGCCATCCGTTGGCCCGCCAACGCCTGATGAACGTGATCAACAACAGTTCGTTCCGGCAACAGGCTTACCGCAACCTCAGCTCCGTCGGCGGCTCCACTTATCAGGTTCTGTCCGCACGTCAGCCCATGTACGGCGGCGCCAATATCATCCCGCTGACGGTAACCGGCGACGGTAACGTCAACATCCAGGTCACCAACCTGGGCAACGGCCTGCCCGAAAGTGATTTCACGGCGACGGTCGCTATCCGCTCCTCATCCGGCAACGTACGCTATGAGCAACTCGATTCCGGCAGCGGCGCGGTGTTTATCGGCAGCGGCGAAGAGGCCAGCCTGGTGGTTGCCAACACACCGGATACCTTATACACATACAACGCCTTTGAAAGCGGCGGAGACGACCCCGACATCAGAGGATTGAACTATCAGGTACAGATTACCGGCGCGCAGCCGCGGGATCTGTAGTCGCAAACGTTTAAAAACACCAACAAAAAAGCCCGGGGAGAAATTCCCCGGGCTTTTTTTCATCCTTCCCGCATTTGCGCGGGATGAATTATAAAATTATCTTCGTCGAGTCGACTCCAGATACCGGAAAAAGTCCGAGTTGGATTCGATCATCAGCGTCGTGTTACCGCCGACAGCGCCATAGCTCTCCAGTGTCTGAAAGAACGCATAGAACTCGGGATCGGCGCCGTAAGCCTTACCGTAAATACGTGTCGCCTCGGCATCGGCTTTGCCGATGATCTCCTGCGCCTGGCGGGCCGCCTCCGAACGGATCGCCAGCAGCTCGCGTTCCATATCGCCGAGAATTTCCTGGCTCTTGCCCTGGCCTTCCGAGCGGAATCGCTCGGCGATACTTTGCCGTTCGGCAATCATCCGGTTCTCGACCTGCGCGCGCACCGAATCGATGTAGTTGATGCGCTTGAGACGCACATCGACAAGTTCGATGCCCAGCTCAGGCATCAGCTTCGAAGCCGCCGCCAGCATTTCCTGCTCCAACAGGGCGCGGCCTTTTTTCGGTCGATTAAAATCGGTATCGCCGCGCGCCACGGCGTCTTCTTCCAGCTCGCTGACATCGACATTCCAGTCGGCGGAACGAACGATTTCCTCCAGCTCCGTACCGGAAATAATATCGCGCGTGACTGAATCGATGATATCGTCCAGACGCGTGCGCGCACCGGCTTCATCACGCACCGAGCGGAGAAACTGCAATGCATCGACAATGCGCCAGCGTGCAGTGGTATCGATGGTGATGAACTCGCGGCCCAGCGTTGGAATCTGGCTGACATCGCCGTCCCAGACCAGCAGCCGTTTGTCAAAGCGGCGAACCTGTTGAATAAACGGAATCTTCCAATGCAGTCCCGGATCGGTTATTACATCGCCTTTGGGTTCACCGAACTGCACAATAATGCCTTGCTCGGCCTGGTCGATCACAAACGCGGAATTGGCGGCAACCAGCACCAACGCCAGCGCGATAAACACGGGGATAATACGCTTCATGGCTACTTCCTCTCCGCTGACGTTGAATTACCGGATGCATCCCGCAGATTCAACAGCGGCAACGGCGGCAGTTGTTGCCCGTCCTGCACCACCAGCACGGAGCCCACTTTCGGCAGCACGGTTTTCAACGTTTCCAGATACATGCGGGAACGCGTTACCTCCGGTGCATTACGATATTCAGCCAACACCGCGGAAAATCTCGCGGTATCGCCCAGCGCCCGGTTGACCCGTTCCGTTGCGTAGCCTTCCGCCTGCGAGATTTTACGGTTGGCCTCACCCTGGGCGCGCGGAATTGCCTGATTCGCCTGCTTGGTAGCTTCGTTGATCATGCGTTCGCGTTCCTGGCGTGCTTCGTTGACTTCATTGAATGCCGGTTGCACGCGAGTCGGCGGCACGACATCCTGCAGTTCGACAGTGATGACATGAATGCCGTTATCGTAACGATCCATTGCTTTCTGAATTTCCGTGCGCGCATCCGCGGCAATCTGTACACGGGCGGTTGTCAACACTTCGCTGCCGATCCGGTTGCCGACGACACGCCGCATGACGGATTCCGAAATATCGCGGAGCGTCCGTTCCGGCTCGCGCATGGAATACAGGTACTTGATGGGGTCGGAAATACGGTACTGCACCACCCATTCAACGTCGATGATGTTAAGGTCCCCGCTCAACATCAGCGACTCGTCCGGAAACGCGCGATCGCTGTAGCGGGTGCGATCGCTGATACCCGCCTCGGTCGCGGTACGGAAACCGAATTCCTGCTTCAGCACGCGCTCGGTCGCGACAGTCTGAACGATATCAATGCCGAAAGGCAGTTTGAAATGCAGTCCCGGATCGGTGATCCCGATTACACGCCCGAAACGTTTGACTACCGCGCGTTCCTCCGGCTGCACCGTGTAGAACACAGTCCACAAAGCCCAAATCAGAAGCAACGCCATTACCACGATAAACCACGAGGCAAAGGGTAACGGTCCCGAACCGGAACCACCGTCGCGTTCATGCCAGCCTTTTCCGGCCAGTTGCCTTTCCAGCCAGTTCTTTGGTCGACTCATGCCTTGCATACCTCCCTGAATTGGTAATATAGGATTGGTTCTATATTACCGCTTTCATGTTCAAAATACGCGGCTTTGCACGGCGCCGATCAAAAACAGCCGAAATTATTGTTTGGGCTTTGGAAGGTTCTATGGGTAGTACAGCCAACTTACCCATGGAAGCGTCTTATTGTTTTTGCCTGGACAGCAGCCAACGGTAAGCATCATCGTTCCGATAGGCGAATCGGGCCGTGGCGACATGGTCCTGGTTTTGGTCTTCGTACACTCGATCTTGAGATGCATCGGGTTGCAGTGGCTTTAAACCCAGGCGTTGCATAAAAGCCAGCGCATACCGCCGCGAAATTTCTCCCGAGGAAAGCCAGATCGGGCATTGCGGATCTGTGGCCGGTACGCGGGTGGGATCAACCGGCCAAAGGGCGGTCCAAAACTCGGGTTGTACCAACGCCAGATCCAAGACGCCGTTGCCGCCGAAACTGAAGCCGGTCAAAAACGTCCGATCGGGATCTCCGTTGTGTTGCATCTGCACCCGCCGGACAATCTCGCGAACTTTGGCGGCATGTTTGTACCAAAAGTCGCCACGCACAGGCAATTGCGGCGCCACGACGATAAATCCGGCGGCTGCGATGGAAGCTCCCGTCGCCAGCGGGCCGTGCAGAGTCAATGCCTGCCTGATCGGCATGGGAGCACCTTCACCGTAACCGTGCAGAAAACACAACAATGGGCGGGGACCGGCTTGCCCATCATCCTCCGGCAAAGCGATCAAGTAAGACAGCGGCCCTGACTCTACCTGGATCAAACCCAAGGTCAAGTCCCCCGTTTCAGCCAACATCGACTTGTCGCTGTTCAAGTGGTTGCCGCCATTCCGTGAACCGAACCGCCTCGTTTGCGCTCAAATCTGCCCCAAAGTCTTTCATGAACATAAAAACCGACTGTGTTAATCGCCGGTTCGATCAATGCGATGGCTCCACCGACGATGATGTCGCCGGTGAGCGCGAAAGCCACGGAAAAAGCGATGCTAAAATGCAGTACGGCGAATGTGAAAGTTTTGGTCATGCTCGTATTCCAATCAGTCGTAGTCCAAATAATAGTTATTCTCATCAATAATTAAAATGAATTGTTTTTATCGTTTCGATAGATAATATTTATAACGCTTCAAAGAAAACGGCTGATTCAAGTTGAACTGGGCGAGGGGAAGACAGCGGGCGCGGGCGCGGCCGGTTCGATGTATAATGCGGCCAACTTTACAGCCCTGCTAGTAACAGTCGAGCAGCATGTTCATTCCGTCGGCCTGCCTATCCCGATTTTCCCTTAGCTGCCCTGAACCTGGGACGGTTTGGCCGATCAAACCGGGGTGGTCTTTGATTCCGAAGGGATTCGCTCCATACTCAATGCCGGAAACTTTTGCGGCATAAAGGCAAACAACAATCCATCACTTTTCCGATGCTCAATGATGAGTAAACCCATATCCCACCAAACACCCTTTTATATACTACTGCTCAGCCTGCTGCTGATCGGATGCGCCGACCAGAATACGGATACGGTCAACGGCAATAACGTTTCCCGTCCCGTGATCACGGCCGCAATTACCTGGGAAAACGAGCAAACCCTGGTTGAAGCCGTGGGCACATCCCGGGCGCTCAGTTCGGTTACCCTTTATCCCCAGTCGGCCGGCGAAGTGGTCGCCATCCATTTCAAGGCCGGGCAAAAAGTGGTCGCCGGGCAGACATTGCTCGAATTGGATGCGCGCGACGAGAAGCTGGCCGTGGATATGGCCCGCGTGGAACTGGCCGATGCACAACGTCTGTATGACCGTTATCGCCGCACGGAAGGCAGCGGCGCGGTGACCGCTTCGACGCTGGATGACGCCAAAAGCGCGGTGGACCGGGCTCGCTTGGCACTGGCGCGCGCCGAGGTTGCGTTGGATTACCGCTCCATAGAAGCACCCTTCGACGGTTACGTCGGGTTGACCACGCTGGATCCCGGCGCGCGCATCGACACGGGTACGCCAATTACTACTATCGACGATCGCAACGTACTGCTGGTTACGTTCGATCTGCCGGAGATATTGCTCGGAAAATTACGAGTGGGCGAGGAAATAGCGCTGAATACCTGGGCCGACAGCAACCACCGGACCCTGGGCAAGGTGATGGAAATCGACAGCCGGGTCGATCCGCAAACCCGCACCTTTACCTTGCGCGCACATGTCGACAATGCAAACGACAACCTGCGTCCCGGCATGAGTTTCCGTATCGTGATGACACTGGAAGGCCGGCGCTACCCGTTTGTGCCGGAAGCCGCGCTGCAATGGGGCGGTGACGGCGCGTATGTCTGGGCGGTACGGGACGGCAAGGCGACCCGCGTGTCTGCAACCATCGTGCAACGCCGGGAAGGCAAGATACTGCTGGACGCATCATTGCCGGAAGGCATCCCGGTGGTGGTGGAAGGCGTGCAGCGTATGCGCGAAGGTCAGGTGGTGCATAACGTGGCGGATGCCGGCACCGTCGGAGCCCCCGCGGAAGAACCGACGGCATGAATCGTAACCGCCCTGAACCGGCGCCGGGGGATAATCCGTTCCAGGACAGCGATCTGGCGTCATTGAGCATCCGCCGGCCCATGCTGGTGCTGGTGCTCAACCTGCTGATCGCGCTGGCCGGAATCGCCGCTATTATGTCGGTGGAAGTGCGCGAACTGCCGGACGTCGACCGGCCGATCGTTTCGGTACGCGGCGTGCTGCCTGGCGCCTCACCGGAGACCATGGACTCGGAAGTCGCCAGCATCGTCGAAGGCGCGGTTGCGCGCGTCTCCGGTATTAAAAATATCCGCTCCTCCAGTGAGGAAAACAGCTTTCGAATCCACATCGAGTTTGATCCGGGTGTCGATCTTAACGGCGCCGCCGCCGACGTGCGCGAGGCGGTCAGCCGGGTGACGCGGGAACTGCCGGACGACATCGAGAGCCTGACCGTCATCAAGGCGGACAATGATGCCGATCCCATCGTGAATATCGCCGTGCTCAGCGACAAACTGAGCAACGAAGAGCTGACGATGGTGCTGGAAAAAGATATCGTTCCCAAGCTGATTTCCATTCCCGGCGTGGCCGATGTGCCGTTGTTCGGCGAGCGGCGCCGGGTATTGCGGGTGGTGATCGACCCCATGCGCCTGGCCAGCTTCGGGCTGTCGGTTTCCGATATCGCCGAAACGTTGCGCGCCGCCCCGTTCGACGTCCCGGCCGGAAGTTTTCGTTCCGACGACCAGGAGTTACTGGTACGCGCGGATGCCTCGGTGGTCACCGAGCAGCAGGTCAAAAGCCTTATCATCCGGGACACCACCCGCATCGGTGACGTTGCGCACGTGACCTTCGGACCGGAAGACGCCAATTCCCTCGGTTACCTGAACGGCCGGCCGGTGCAGGGCATGGGCATCGTCCGGCAGGCGCAGTCCAACACCATCGAAATTTCCGCCGCGGTGCGCCAAGCAGTGGAAGAACTCAACCAGCGCTTCGACAACCTGGAGTTGGTGATCACCGAAGACAGTGCGATTTTC
>DASVCP010000185.1:0-2819 GCA_036381555.1 Gammaproteobacteria bacterium | reverse complement strand
TGCCGAGAATATATTGGGACGCCGCCTGATAAGCCCAGGTGGCGGCGCCGGTCAGCCAGGGCACCCTGGAGGCGCCGAAGCGGGGGCTGTACTTGCTGTGAGTGGATTGGCAATAGACGTAAGGCTCGATTTCGCGAATTTCCGCTCGGGAATTATAGGCGGACGGCATATAGGCGCGATAATACTCGTAAGCCCGGTTGCCGTGGCCGAGCAGCGTTTCCGCGATAACGGCCCAGCCTTGCGTATGGCAGAAAATCGCGGCGTTCTCTTTCATGCCGGGATTGAAAAAACGCGCGCGTATGACAGAGGGATCCATGGTGGTGACCGGCGGCGCGCAGATCATGATGCCGTGTTCCGTCGCCAGGCGATTCCGGACTGCACGCATGACCTGCTCGGAACGTTTTGTGTCGGCATGACCGCTAAGTACCGCCCAGCTTTGCGTGTTTAAAAAGATGGACGCTTCCGGGCTTTCATGCGTGCCGAATTTCAGGCCGTCGAACCTGAAAGCCCGCAAATACCATTCGCCGTCCCAGGTGTGTTTGGCGATGTTTTCGTCAAGCGTATGAAGGTGCTGTCTCGCCCACTCCGCTTCCGACGGCAGAGACTTCATTTCGCAGATTTCGATGTAGGTTTGCAGTGCGTACCGGAGTTGAAAAGCGACAAACACCGATTCGCCTTCGTGACCCAGCAGCAGGCAGTCGTTCCAGTCGGCCAGCAGTCCACAGGGGAGTCCGTGTTTCCCTGACCGCTCAAGATTAAACTCGATTGCACGCCGCATGTGTCCCAGCACGGTGTCCTGCCCCTGGTCGGCGTACGGCAACACCTTATCGTAGAAAGCAAGATCGCCGGATTCCTTTACATAGCCCGGGATGGTGTTAAACAGCCACATGCAGTCATCGGAACGGTATTCCGTTTCGCGCGGCGGAGGTTCCTTGCCGGGAGTATGGGCGAAGGGTTTGACGACCGGCATGGCGCCGCCGGTAGAGACTTGTCCGGTGATCATCAGTTCGAGGCGCTTAACCAGTTCATCGGGAATGATGTGCAGGCAGCCCAGCATATCCTGCAGTGTGTCGCGATAACCGAGACCGTCGCGTTCGCCGCTGTAAACAAGACTGGCCGCGCGCGACCAGGCATAGGTGATCAGACAGTTATAGGGGTTCCAGACGTTGAACATGCTGTTGAACTCGGGATCGGGGGTCTCCGCGACGAGACTTCCCAGTTTCGAATGCCAATACGTTTTAAGGGCGTCAAATTCACGGTGGACCTTCGAGAGATCGGCGAATTCGGCGAGCGTGCGCCGGCCTTCTTCCGCGGCGCCGCCGATGCCCATGATAACGGCCACTTCTTTTTCTTCGCCCGGCTGAAGATCCAGGTCGAATTGCAGAACGCCGCAGGCATTGTCGCCGGCGGCTTTCGACTGCCGGCAGGCGCCGGATTCGACGGCGACGGGGTTGGCGTAGGTGCGGTAAGGACCCAGGAAAACCTCGCGGTCGGTGTCGAAGCCGGTGATTTCGGCGCCGACTATGCCCAGGAAGGTATGCCGGCCCTGGTCGCTGTCCTGAAAGTTGTCCGGATTGGGCGGCATCGAGGTATTGATGCCGTGATCGATGATTCCGTCAACGACATCCATATTGACGATATATTGGGTGTACTGCAGGTTGATAAAATCCTGAGTCAGGTTCCAGTTGTTGGCATATTCGACGTAGGTGAACAGGCGAAGCCTGCGCGGTGTGTTGTCGCTGTTCCGGACTTTCAGCCACCAGCACTCGAAATGACGGTTGAGCGGGACAAAGTATGTCGTAACGGTCTCGATGTTCCGGTACCGGGAGGAAATGGCGGTATACGCCGTGCCATGGCGGCATTCCGTCTGGTAGCGGTCCAGCGGTTTGCCCGCCGGTTGCCAGGAGGCCGACCAGAAATCCTGGTCGTCACGGTCGTGAATATAGAAATAGCGCCCCGGCTGGTCCATGGGAATCGCATTGAAGCGGAGCCGAGTGAACCGCCCCTGCGCGGCCGACTTGAAAAAGCTGTATCCGCCGGCGTTGTTGGTGATGATGGCGCCGTACTCGGTCGAGCCCAGATAGTTGCTCCAGGAACGCAGCGTGTCCGGGCGGGTAACGACGTATTCCTTGCGGTTGTCATCGAAATAACCAAATTGCATTACGACTCCGTATTACTTGGATAGTGAAGGGAAGGTCATATGGGATCGGCACGCAGCTTCTTTTCGGCAAGAATCGCCGAAATTTCCTGCATTGCGCGATCGGTTAACGGGTAAATCAACATTACACCGGCGGCAAGCACGACGCAAACGCCGGGGATCACGCTGAACATCAGGCGCATGCCCTCCAGGGTATCCGGAGTTTGAGCGACGTTGGGTTGATAATTATAAAAGGCCAGCAGAAAACCGGAGGCCGCCCCGCCGGCGCCCCAACCCACTTTTTGGGAAAACGAGGCGCCGGCGAACACCAGGCCCGTGGCGCGACGGTTTCTTTTCGCCTCGGAATAGTCGGCGATATCCGCATACATGGCGAAGATAATCGGTACGGTCGGGCCGAGCAGAAGCGCGCTCAAAAAATGTATGCCAAACAACGTGGCAACATCGTCGGGTCCGACAAAGTAAATGGCCGGTATCAACACGGCGTTGCACAACATCAGTGTTACATAAACCCGCTTCTTGTCGAAACGGTCGGTCAGAAGTTTTGTGCAGGCGGCGCCGAGCATGTTCATGATGATCGCCCCGGTCATGAAATATTTGGCGATGTCCTTGTCGAGCATGTAGTACTTGAAGTAGTGGACGGTGATGCCGTTGCGAATCGAAA
>DASVCP010000184.1:0-3424 GCA_036381555.1 Gammaproteobacteria bacterium | reverse complement strand
CTGCCGATGGTCGTGTTTCTGTGAATGACATCGGCGAGGCGGGTGTGTTGAATTTCGGCCAACTCCCGGCCTCTGAAGATTCTTTCGTACCAGAGCCGGTCGCCGTCGCGGAGCGCTTCGAACTGGCGTTTCAATATGCGGTAACCCAGTTCGCCGATCAAGGCGCCGCGCCGATGGTCTTCGGCGATGATGCCGACCCACAGGTCGATATCGTCGACGGTGCCGTACACCTGCTGCAAGCGTTGTTGGGCGACCGGATCGGAAGTGATATCGGCGAAACTTTCCGCCGGCGGCAGGCCGTTGTGAATACGGGCGGTGTTGTAATCCGGCAGACCGTGATCGCGGCCGCGCTGGATGTTCAGGCTGACCAGGTCCAGGCCGGTGCCCGGTCCGAACAGGAAGTTGCGGACATCGTCGATGACATAAATGTCGATGGTTTCGGCTTTTTGCGCCGCCAGGCCCCGCAGCAAGGGTTCGATGCCGCCTTCGTCGATGAGGGTTTCCGGCGTGAAAAAGGCTTCCTGTAACGTCAGGTGCCCGTGTTCGATTTCATTGCCGTTTTCATCCAGGCGCAGCAGGAACGGGTTCAGCATGCTGTGCCCCAAGCGGAACGCGGCGGTGGCAAAACTGTTGGCGATTTGCGGGTCGACGGCCGGGTTGTAGCCCCTGTAAGGCGACAATGCGCGCCATCCCAGCAATGCGGGGATAAACTCGTTGTACGTGATCGCCTGTAGCAGGGCGATGACTTTTCGGCGGGCCCTCTGGTAGATTTCCTCTTCGGTGTAGCGGCCCCGTTGATAGAGTTGCATTGCGATCCGGTTGTGTTCGCGGACGAACAGGGCGTGCATCGCCGTCAGGCCCAGTTGCTCGTTGACCCGCACGTCGCCCGCCAGAAACAAATCGGACGAAGGGCCGCCGGCATTGGGCAGCCCGGCGGTGTTGAAGGGCAGCAGATTCCCGGCGCTGGTGGCCAGCCTGCCCGTGCCGTCGTTGGCGCGCAACGCGGCCGCCCGCACCTCGTCGGACCCGTAGACCTGGGAGCCGTCTATCCACGCCGTGATCTGGTTGATCTGTTGCCGGGGGTTATCGACGCCGGTTCCGGTCGCGTGGTCGTAAGCGGAACGGTTGAAGAGCATGTAGGCGCTGCCGGTGCCGTCGGGATCGAAAATCGGATCGCCGACCGGCATCGGCACATGGGCCGGTTCCTCTATCACCGTTCCCTCGGTTAAATCGATATCGTGATCGAGAAACTGGCCCCATTGCCAGACAAAGGAACTGGCATTGCGGCTGTTCGGAAAGGATTGCGATTGGGCCATTACCCGGTTGCTGATCAGGCGGGGGTTCGGTCTGTTCGGCCCGGCCAGCGCGTAGACCCCGTCGGCGTAGGCGGCCGGCAGAACCCGGCGAAGCCGGGATTCCGGCATGCCGTACCCCGGGTGCTTCAGGTTGTTGTTGCCGCCGTCGATGCTCCGGAATTCGGAATAACGGGGAGGACGCCGGTCTCGACGGTGCTTCTGCTTTTTCCCGGATAAGTCATGGGGAAAGTGATCGTCGTGATTCCTGACAATTTCGTGAGTCTTGTGCTTGTGATCCAACAGCCATTTAATGAATGCGTTGTCGTGCCTGTTTTGATGAGCAAGGGCCGGTGAACAAAAGACAACAATGATTAACGATAAAAGCCATATCTGTTTTTTTCCAACGTCCCGGATGTCCATTTCATCTCACTTGACCGTTAAAAGTGATTCCGCTTCTGTCTCCGCGCAGTCGGCGTCTGATTGCGTTTCCTGTCAAAGAAAATTGCCAACTAAAATAACGATAGCAGATCTATTCGGTTAAGAAAGCCGGGCGCACTCATATACGTTGAAGACGGCGGGGCGCAATTCAACAAACGACGCTCGACAAGCATCGCTTGTTTTTACAATCGGTGGGCCGTCGGCTGGCGTTGTAAAGGATGCCGACTCGCCTTTAATGAGAAAGCAGTCGGGCGGGAGAAGGAACTGAACAAATATGCAGGAATGATGTTCAGTAAGGCGAACACCAGGTGGGTTAATTGGAAATTATTTTTGTTTTTGCTAGGTGTGCTCCGTGGTTAAATTCAGCCCGCCGCCCTGCGGCCGCCCGAACCCGAACGCAAGGGAATTACCCGCCCCGGGTCTGTTTTATGAAAAGGCTTTTTGACCCGGCATATCGTGCCGAACGCCCTGGCGACCAGGGGTTTTGATTTTCCGTTCTTATCGATCCTGATTTCGCAGCGTACCGTTGCGAAATCCTCCTCGGCATCGATCACCCGGGCGACGGCCTGGAGGCGATGCCATCTTGTGTCGCTGATGTCGGCGAGCATTTCAATTTCCATTTCCCTGGTTATGGCTTTTCCCAATATGCTCATTCCGGCAGCCGTCAGGGAAGTTTCCGCGAGTCTCGACAGCAAGCCGCAGCCTGCCGGCAGCCCGGTTTGCGTGTCAAACACACGGTTGGCGTTGTAGATGACGGTGGCTTTGCCGTTACCGGCCTTTTCGACGGTGAAAACATCGCCGTCGCCCCTTGTTGCAGTGAGGTTGATTTCATGTGTTTTCATTTGAGCGGCCGCTCTAGGAGAATGTTGTTGCCGTTGCCGGGCGCGCCGGTCGGATACCGCGCCGCTTTGCCGCCGGACGGCGTCATGCCGGGAATAAAAGCGTTCATACTACCCCTCACTTACTTTAAACCTATAATTATCGTGATTTCATGCCGGCAATCCGTTCGGCGGGGTTTTCGCCCATGCCGCGCTTGCCGTATCCGGAATTGTTACCATATAGCGCGGCGGGACAATAAAAGCTTTGGGAAAAAATATAAAAAAATCTGAAAAATTGAATTTTTTCTTCAGGTTTTTTTTATTTCGAAAACACGCCTGACCGGAAAAGACGCGTCATATTGCTTTAGCGACCATTAGATCCGGTTCAACCGGTTTGTTTTGGCTGGCGAAGGCTTTTGAAGATTTTCGGGGTGCAGCCGTATTCGCTTTTGAACAGCTTGTTGAAGTAAGAGACGTTGTTGTAACCGACGCGGTAGGCGATTTGGGCTATGCTGATTTCGTCCTGTTGGGACAGCAGGCGCGCGGCTTCCGCAAGCCGGAGTTTGTTCAGGTAGGCGATGAACGTGAGGCCCAGCTCTTCCTTCAAAACTCCATTGACTCTGGTGTGGCTGATTCCCAGTTTTGCGGTGGCCATATCCAGGCTCATGTCGGGGTTGGCGTATTCCGTCGCCATGAAACGCAGGATCATGCTCTTTTCCTTGTCCTTATGCGGCTCGATGGACAACTGCTGGTAGGCGATCAACGGCCGGTTTTTTTGCAGTTTTTCTTCGATGCTGGCGACCAGGTATTTCGTATGCCGCTTGAAGAACCAGAAAACAAAGCCGCCCCAGATCAATACAAACAACACGCCGA
>DASVCP010000183.1:0-3219 GCA_036381555.1 Gammaproteobacteria bacterium | reverse complement strand
ACACGCTATAAACCTATTTCAAAATTGTAGGGTGGGCACGGCCCACGCGGAATAAAAAAACGGTGGGCGGTGCCCACCCTACCGCCGGACGCAGCCCTGCGTAAAAACAATGGTTTGTTTGGGGGGAACAAGGACATGGCTTACATCTTCTTTCGCCTGCTGGAAACGGCCATGCTGCTGGTCGTGGTCACCTTGCACGTCACGCCGGAAGGTCTGCAACATGAACTGACCTATCCGCATATCGGCCTGTCGTATGCATACTCCGACGAATCGCAAACGTTTATCCTCAACAGCCTGTTACTCGGCTACGCCCTGAGCCTCTACGCCACGCTTGCGCTGCATAAACGAAAGAAAAACACGCTGTGGTTTCTGTCGCTGCTGATCGCCCTGACCTGCTTCGCCGGCCTGGTCAACGAGATCGTACGATTTTTCAACGGTCATACCCTGCAAATCGTCATCGACCTGTCGATCGTGCTGCTGGCGCTGGACTGGCTGATGATGTTCGGCAAGAAGATCGAACCGAAAAAAGTCGTGACGCCGGAGGAGCGGGTGGCGGCCATGCTCGGGCAGAGCGCCGGGGAATAGCCGGTTCCCGCACCGGCAAGCGGGTTACTTTCTTTGGCGCAAAGAAAGTAACCAAAGAAACATCCCCGGAATGTCTCGCGCCTGCAATTTGCTGCACAAATTGCGCGTACCCTCAGCTTATGGCCGCTATTGACGCGGCGGCCCGAACGTTCGTCCCTCCACAATATCGAGCCTGAACGCGCCATCCCTGGCGCGTTCCCGCTATAGCGCCCATAAGCTGAGGCGAGCCATACGGGAAAAAGCCAAATTCCAAGGCGGCATGTAGCACATGCACCATTTTGAGTGGGCTTCGCCCACCTGCTGGCGAAGCCCTGCGTAAAAACAGATTGAAAGGAAAATAAACGGTGAACAACGCCGTCCCCTTCCGGCTTGATTAAAGATTCAAAGAACTTCTTGATTTGTTTTTAACCCTTCGCGCCTTCGCGGCTTAGCGTGAGACTATTTTTTATTTCTCCTGTACCAACTTTAAGTTCTCTGCGTCTTTGCGTCTCTGCGCGAGTTAAAGATCTATTTTTTATTCCTCACCGGCAACCCGCCGAACTTCACCAGCTCGTGCGTTTCCACGAACCAGCCCGCCCGCGAATCCCAGTGTATATTCTGTTGAGGTAATATTCCGGGATCTTCATCCAGCGTCCCCGCCGGCACGACGATGTTGTCGGCGCCCTGCGCCTGCCACGGCAGCGACGAACCGCAGTTTTTGCAAAAGCCGGTGGCGAAGTATTTCGCGTCCGGTTTTTCGTAGCGGCCGACCAGTTCCTCGCCGGCCAGCCAGCGGAACTGCGCCGATGCCACGAAAATGTTCGCCGCGTGCGCGCCGCCGGTGAACTTGCGGCAACGGCTGCAATGGCAATATTGAAACACCCGGAACGGCGGTTCGACTTCGTATTTAACACTGCCGCATAAGCAACTGCCTTTCATCCTGCACCTCCGGTTCCTCTTAAATTGTTTTATCGGTGGGCGGTGCCCACCCTACCGTCTTCGTACCTGACACCGCTGCATAAACAGCTGCCTTTCATCCAGCATCTCCGGTTCTTCTTAATTGTTTTATCGGTGGGCGGTGCCCACCCTACCGTCTTCGTACCTGACACTGCAGCGTCCGGCACCTCCGGTTTTTGTAGGGTGGGCACGGCCCACGCGTTTTGTTTCAAATAATTTAACAGGCGGACAACGCACACACTACCCCATTTTTCAATTCATGGCAGCATCTTACCGTGAATGCTAGAATTTGACGCTGTAACGTCCGCCGTATGGCATCGTAGAGTGGGCACCGCCCACCATTATTTTTCAAAGAGGGGATAAATCCATGTCACGCATAATAACTACTCGTCGCACGGCTTTGTTAATTTCCGCCGCCGCATCCCTGGCTTTCTGCTTTCCGGCGGTGGCCCAGGAATCGCTCACCGACAAACAAATCCTGAAACTCTACGAAGGCCTGCGGGTGGCCGACGTATCCGACGGCATGGATATGGTCGGCCTGGCGGACGTCGGGCTGATGGACCAGGCGATCGTGCCGCTGTGGAAGGACATCGAGGACATGTCGCACCACGCGATCGGCATCGCCCTGACGGCGCGGTACGTGCCGACCAACCGCATGGTGAAAGCGCCGATGGAGAAAGAGGAATTCCAGAAGTGGGAAGGTCACTGGTACACCGAGATTTCCAGCGAACCGTTCGTGCCGGAAATCAAGGAGGGCACGGTGATCGTGCTGGACGTGCAGGGTGACGGCGACACGGGTTCGGTCGGTTCCTACAACTCGCTGGACTGGACCCGGCGTGGCGCGCGCGGCATCGTCTCCAACGGCGGCATACGCGACACCGACGAGATCATCAAGCAGCGCATTCCGGTGTACCTGGACATGATGAACCGCGGCCGCGGCATCCGGCCGGGGCGCAACGAGATCGAGTCGGTGAACAAACCGGTGTCGGTCGGCGGCGTGCTGGTCCGGCCGGGCGACGTGGTGGTGGCCGACGGCGACGGCGTAATCGTGGTGCCGCGCGAACACGCCGGACCGGTGGCCGAGTACGCGCGCGAAATTCTCAACAAGGACAAGCAGGGCCGGCGTGATCTTTACAAAAAATTGGGGCGGCCGATGGATGCCACCGTGAAGTTGAATTAAAAGAAAGTGAGATGGTGGGCGGTGCCCACCCTACCATCTTTGTACGTTACACTGCCGCATAAACAGCTACCTTTCATCCGGCACCTCCGGTTTTGTAGGGTGGGCACGGCCCACCGTTTCTCAACGACACCCAACGCGGCAATGAGAAAGGCCGGGGTTTCCCCCGGCCTTCAGGCCCGGACGCTCTTATATTCCTTCACAAGGCTCCGGCCTTCGTTATGTTGAAGCGGAAGATGCCATCGTCTGCCATTGACCGAATTCCTTGCCGGCTCTGTTCGTGGAATCCAACGGACACAAACTTGCCAGCAGTTCGTCCAACTCCCCGGGCCTGAGCGGCTTGGTCAGATAGCGCGAGCAGCCCGCCATCAGTCCGTGCACCCGGTCGGTGGTCGAATCGCGGCTGGTCAGCAACACGACGGGAATGCGCTTGTAGGCCGGCATCATCTTGATTTTCCGGCACAGCGTGTAGCCGTCCATCTCCGGCATCACGACATCGAGGAACACCATGTCGTATTGAT
>DASVCP010000182.1:0-3186 GCA_036381555.1 Gammaproteobacteria bacterium | reverse complement strand
CAACATTTCTGCTGTGTCATTGAACCGGCAAACTAATGTGTCCGCTCTACGATGTAATCGGCGATTTGCCTCAACAGGTCGGCTTTTTCATCAAAGTCGCGCAGGCTTTGTATTGCCTCCCGGTGTGCTTCGTTTAATTTGTTGCGTGCGCCTTGCAATCCCAGCAGGCTGAAGTAGGTCGGTTTGTTTTGCGCCATATCCGATCCCTGGGTTTTGCCGAGTGTTTCGGTGTCGCCGATGGCGTCAAGTATGTCATCCTGGATCTGGAACGCCAGGCCGATATGGCGGGCATACCGACCGAGGCTGTCCCGCTCCTGTTGTCGGACATGAAGATGGCCGGTGAGCGGCAGCATGACACTGGCTTCAATCAGCGCGCCGGTTTTCATGCGATGCATGCGCTCCAGTTGCTCCAGGTCGAGCTGCTGGTTGACGGCCGCCAGATCGATCGCCTGCCCGCCGGCCATGCCGGCGTGGCCGGCGGCCCGGGCGAGCAGGCGCATCATTTCAATACGTGACCTGTCATCGTCGGCACAGAGGGGATCTTCCAAAATAGCCTCAAAAGCCAGAGCCTGCAGGGCGTCGCCGGCCAGGATGGCGGTGGCTTCGTCAAAGGCTTTATGGCAGGTGGGCCGGCCGCGCCGCAAATCGTCGTTGTCCATGGCCGGCAAGTCGTCATGTATCAGCGAATACGCATGAATCAACTCCACCGCACAGGCCGGACCGTGCATGTGGGAAAGCGGAATGCCCATTGCAAGCCCGCTGGCATATACCAGAACGGGCCTGATTCGTTTGCCGCCACCCATTACCGAGTAGCGCATGGCCTGATGCAGCGCGGTGGGAGCGGTCTTTTCGGACGGCAAAATCCGGTCCAGGGCCTGTTCAACTTCCGCTTGCAGGGAATCGATTTGATCTTTGAAGCCGGGCTTGGGTGCCGGCGCAGTCAGGGGTTCGGTCATGACTCAATCGGGATCGTGATTATCGGTACTGGAAGCATCGAAGGTTTCGGGTTCGGCTTCGGCATTTTTTTCGAGCAGGATGCGCACTTTTTGCTCTGCCGTTTTCAATGCCTGCTGGCAGCGCCGCGCCAGGGCGATGCCCCGTTCGAACTGTTGCAGCGAGTCCTCCAGCGGCAGATCGCCCCGTTCGAGCTTTTCCACCAGGGTTTCCAGTGCCTGCAGGTCGTTTTCAAACGAATCAACGGTCTTTTTGGCCATGGTTGCTTAGCTTCAAGTTGAAAGCTTTGACGCAAAGGCGCAAAGGCGCTGAGGATTTAAGGTTTGATCAGTCATTGCTTGGGTTTTGGCTGGATCTGAGTCGTTCATGTTTAACTTTATCTTTACTTTGCGTCTTTGCGTCTTTGCGTCTTTGCGTCAAGGGTCCGTAACTTACCCGGCTGATGCAGCGCGGTCAAACGCAATTATTGATTAGCAAAGATCCAGTATTTCCTGAATCCGCTGAACCGCAACTATCTCCATATCTCCGATTTTATGTTTCGGGCGGTTGGCATGGGGAACCACGGCTTTTTTGAAGCCGTGCTTGGCGGCTTCCTGCAGCCGTTCCTGGCCGTTGGGTACGGGACGTATTTCGCCGGCCAGGCCGATTTCGCCGAAGGCGACCAGGCTTTGTTCCAGGGGGCGATCGCGGAAGCTGGACAGCGCCGCCAGCATCACCGCCAGGTCGGCGGCGGTTTCACTGACCCGCACGCCGCCCACGACGTTGACGAATACATCCTGGTTGTAGAGGGCGAGTCCGGCGTGACGATGCATGACGGCCAGCAGCATGGCGAGACGATTGTGCTCCAGGCCGAGCGTGACGCGGCGGGGATTGCTTAAAGGGCTCTCGTCAACCAGAGCCTGAACTTCCACCAGCAACGGGCGCGTGCCCTCGCGCGTGACCATGATGACGCTGCCGGGTACGGGTTGTTCGTGCCTCGACAGGAATATGGCCGAGGGATTGCTGATCGGCTTCAGGCCCTGTTCCGCCATGGCGAACACGCCCAGTTCGTTGACCGCGCCGAAGCGGTTTTTCACCGCTCGTATCACGCGGTAGCGGCCGCCGGCCTCGCCTTCGAAATACAGCACGGTATCCACCATGTGTTCCAGGACCCGGGGGCCGGCCAGGGTGCCTTCCTTGGTGACATGACCGACGATCAGCAGTGCCGTGCCTGTTAACTTGGCATAGCGCACCAGATAGGCCGCCGATTCGCGGACCTGCGCCACCGAGCCGGGCGCCGAACCCAGCGCCTCGGTGTACATGGTTTGGATGGAGTCGATTACCATGACCTGCGGAGTTTCTTTGCCGGCGGTTTCAACAATGCGTTCCACGCAGGTTTCCGTCATTAACCGCAGGTCGTGCTCTTTGATGCCGAGCCGCTGCGCCCGCAGCCAGACCTGCTTGAGTGATTCTTCTCCGGTCACGTAGAGGCAGCGTAACTTGCCGCTCAGCTCGGCAACGGTTTGCAACAGCAGGGTGGACTTGCCGATCCCGGGGTCGCCGCCGATCAACACGGCCGAGCCGTGCACCAGTCCGCCGCCCAGTACCCGATCCAGTTCGCCGATATCCGTGGGTGTACGCGCTTCGGTGTCGGAACTGATTTCACTTAACCGGGTGACACCGGTCTGGCTCACAAGAGCGGGTTGGCGTTGCCGGCCTTCCTGCCTGGAGACGACGGTTTCCTGCAGGGAATTCCAGGCTCCGCAGTCGCCGCACTGTCCGGCCCATTGCAGGGTGACTGCCCCGCATTGCTCACAATGATATTGGCGCTTGGGTTTGACCATGGCTGTTATAGGGTTTTTGCGTTCGCCGACTTGGTTTTTTGCGAGGCACGGGGCTTGCGGCGCTTGTGGGGAAATATCCGCACGGTTTTGACGGCATTTTTCTGCGTTTTGATAATTTCCACCGGCAGGCCGTGCAACAGCAGGCTGGTGCCCGGTTCGGGGATCATCTCCATGTGTTCGAGAATCACGCCGTTGAGTGTTTTTGGCCCGTCAGTGGGCAGCGACCACTTCAGCGCCTTGTTGACATCCCGGACGTGCACGCCGCCATCAACCAGAAAACTGCCGTCAGGCTGCGGGTGAACGTCTTTCATACTGTTGAAGGAGTCGGTGGTGAACTCACCGACAATTTCTTCAAGAATATCCTCCAGTGTAACCAGGCCGAGTAAATCGCCATATTCGTCCACCACCA
>DASVCP010000181.1:0-8388 GCA_036381555.1 Gammaproteobacteria bacterium | reverse complement strand
AAGCCGAGGTAGTCGGATAGGCTCATTGTTGATTTACCTCGGCGGATCAACCGTTCCCAGACTGTTGTTCACCCGGAACCAGCCGGCGATGCTGCGGCGGGCTTTGTTTGTTTTCGCGACTTCGTGGGGAAATTCGTTGCTGAGAAAGATCGCCATCCTGCCGTATTGGGGGCTGACGGTTTCGATGGGGTCGTCGCCTGCCGGCGGGTAAAGCAACAGTTCGCCGCCGTCCTGAGGCTGCCAGTCGGGGTTGAGATACAGCACTGTGCTAAGAATGCGATTGGTGTTGCCCTGGAAAGCGTCCAGATGCTTTTTATAAAAGGCGCCGGGTGGATACCAGGCATACTGGCATTCATAGTCGAACAGCCCCAGGAACAATCGCTTGTTCAACTCCAGCCGCAAATTTTCCATCCAGTCCAGGTAGTCGCGGGTGACCGGGTGGGTTCTGTCCAGCCAGTGGATGCGGTCGCCGCGGATGAACGGATTGACGAGCTGGTTTGATTCGCGGCCGATGGCGGCTTCCTTGAAATCCTGTTCGTCCAGCGAGGTGAAATGAATGAACAATGCGTCGATCAGGCCGGCCGGCAACCAGGACGGCAGCAAACAATAACCCCGCTCGCTGAGCGAGGCCGAAATGCGGGCGTATAAATCCTGGCTTTCCTGGCCAAGAGCGGAAGAGGAAGTATCCAACGGGCGGTGTCCGGGAAATGGAAGCGGAGAGATATATACTGCAAAAAGACATAAATTCATAGAGCGGGAAGGAACCTGGATAAGGGCTCAACCGTGTATATACCAAGGAGTGCGCGGATCAGGGACGCTGAAAGCCGTGGCGGGACCCGGTTTCAAGATTTCTCAAAGCTTGCCGCTAAAGATTGCAAGGGCGATCGGTGGATGGCGGTACCGAGTTCCATATGCCTGGAAAAATAAATGATGCCAACTATCCTGCTCAGAAGAACCTTCCGCTTCAAAGCCTTTTATTTCCTGCTTTTCCTGAACTGCGGCTTATCGTTCGCGGCTGAACCGGTGTTCAAGGCCGGTTTTGTCGCGCCCACCGGAGCGGACGACCCGTTCTTCGCCGAAGCGATCGAAGTGATGCGCGCGGCGGCCGAGGATCTTAACATCGAGTTAAAGATTGACTATGCGGCCAGGAATGTGTCGATGTATTCGAGGAAGCGCGGTTTGAAACTCATAAAAACCTACAAGCCCGATTACATGCTGACCGGTTCTTGGCCGGGAGGCGCCAAGTATCATCTACAGGCGGCCCAGGCGGCAGGGATCAAGTCGTTCGTGTTCAACGCGCCACTGCTCGGCGATGAGGACTTTTCCGTATCCATGCCCCGGAAAGAGCTATCCGGCTGGTTGGGCCAGATGACGCCCGACAACCGGCAGGCGAGTTACCTGCTGGCCGATCTTCTGATTGAAGCGGCGCGCCAACGCAAGCTGCTGGACAAGGACGGCAAGGTGCGGATGATCGCGATCAACGGCGACGGCGAGGATATTTCGGCGCAGCATCGTTTCGAGGGATTGAAGGAAAGGGTTGCCCGGCATAAGGACGTCGTACTTCAGGAAATGGTGCTGGCGGGTTGGCTGAAGGAGACGGCCGACCGGGAAACCGAGAGACTGTTGCGGGTTTACCCCGAGACGGCGGTCATCTGGGCGGCCAGCGATCACATGGCGCAGGGCGTTGTCGATGCGGCGGAACGGATGGGCAGAAAGCCCGGTGAGGATCTGTTGATCGGCGGGTTTGATTGGGTCGAAGAAAATCTACGCCAGATTAAAGCCGGCAGAATAACGGCCAGCGTTGGCGCGCACATACTGGAAGGGGCGTGGGCGCTGGTGCTGCTGTACGACTATCACAAGGGCGTCGATTTCGCCGACGAACTCGGCCTGAAGTTCCATTCGCCGATGCACGCGATCACCGCCGAAAACATCGACCGCTACCAAAGGTTGCTCGAAGGGATGAACTGGAACGAAGTTGACTTCACAAAATTCTCCAAGGCGCTCAACCCCGGACTCAAACGTTATGATTTTTCATTGCCGGCGGTGCTGAAGGCCGCCGGAGAACCTCGATAACGTCATCGGGTAATCTCCTGAGAGCGTTCACCTTTCTTGCCGGGCGGCAAATATTGATGATCATTGCGTTAGCGTTTGTTTTGCGCGCTGACGTCAATCGTTGTTGATGAATAAGATTTGCAACGTAATCATGGAAGAGAGATTGGTGAGTGTATTTAAAATAATTGCCATGTTTTTGTTTTTGGCTCTGAAAATTTTTTTCAATGATCGTTTTTTGAAATATATCAAATCATCTTTGAAACTTTTGCAGGATAATAAAGTCCTACGCTCTGCATCAGGCTTGATTCGTGTTCTGTATTTACGGCAAGCATGATGCGACAACCGATTCGGTTGTTTGAATGTAAACAGCGTCCGTTCTTCCTGGCGGCTGTTGTCAGGGCCGGAGTGCAAGGGAAGTTGCCGGACGAAGTTTACAGTTCTGGTTGTACTTTCGAAAATGAACGCCAAAACATGCCGCAAACTGGGAGCGGCGTGAGGTTGGACCGTGCCCGGCCGTAAACGGTCGGGGCGCCGTTTTCGAGGTCGACCGAAGGAGTGTGTCTTAACAAAAAGGAGGTTGATATGCCGTTAAAAACGAACCCAAGCTGGGAGCTCCCTTTGAAAGTGGCTGGAGTACTTGCAGGTATTATCGTGCTTGTTTGCTCCGGCCTGGTCATGGCCTGAACAGGTGTCCGACGAACGACACCGGCTTGTTCCGAACATCGGGAGGGAAAGGTAACACGCCTGGGAGGTAAGTGCCGGGCGTAACAAGTCACCAGCGTAGCGTTTGGCCGGTGCAATGTGGCGTTGCACCGGCTTTTTTTTGCCGAAACCGCCGGTAAATCTGGACGCGGCGGCAATATTTGCCTTTAATACCCGGCATGCACAAGACCGGGGAATCAATCGCCGCCTGTACACTGGAATTACCGGGCGAGCTGGAAGCGCTGGGTACTGATCCGGCGCCGGGCGACGGGAGCAGGCGTTTCTTTGCGGTCAGAAAGAACGGCGAGTATTACGTCTACCGCAATAACTGTCCGCATGCCGGCGCGCCCCTGAATTGGAATATCAACCGGTTTCTGACTTACGATAATGAATTCCTGCTTTGTTCGCTGCACGGCGCCCTCTTTGAGATTGAAACCGGCTATTGTGTCGACGGCCCGTGCCAGGGCGACCGGCTGACCGCGGTGCCGTTTGAAATAGTCGACGGTAAGATAGTCATCCACTGCCAATAGCCGATGCTGCATTTTTTTCCACTATGGGCCATTATCCTGTCCGCAATCGCCTTGTGGCAGCCCGCTGTTTTCGTGCAGGCCAAAGGGCTCATCGCGCCGTTGCTCGGCGTGATCATGTTCGGCATGGGCATGACGCTGTCATGGCGCGACTTTCGCGAAATCGGGTTGCGGCCGTGGACGGTGTTGCTGGGCGCGGCGTTGCAGTTTGGGGTGATGCCGGCCGCGGCCTGGCTGGTGTCGGCGGCGATGCAACTGCAACCCGAACTGTTCATCGGCATGCTGCTGGTCGGCGCCTGCTCCGGCGGCACCGCGTCCAATGTTATCTGTTATCTGGCCAGGGGCGACGTGGCGTTATCGATCACGCTGACCACCGTGTCCACGCTGCTGGGTATTTTCATGACCCCGTGGCTGACGCTGGTTTACGCCGGGCAGAATATCGACGTGCCGGCCCTGCCCATGCTGATCACCATCTGCCAGATCATCCTGTTGCCGGTGACGCTGGGCGTCGTTGTCAATGCCTTGTTTGGCAAACACCTGCACAGAATCAAAAGCGTTTTCCCGGCGATTTCCGCCGCCGCCATCGTTTTTATCATTGCGATCATTGCGGCGCTGAACAAAGACAACCTGGCCAGCGTGGGCGTGTGGCTGTCGCTGGCCGTGATATTGCACAACACTATCGGCCTCGCCACCGGCTACGGAATCGCCCGGCTGTTCCGGCAAAACCCGACGATTGCGCGGACACTGGCCATTGAGGTCGGCATGCAGAATTCGGGGCTGGCGGTGGCGCTGGCCATGAAACATTTTTCCGGTATCGCGGCGTTGCCGGGCGCGCTGTTTTCAATCTGGCATAACATCAGCGGTTCGATACTTGCGGCCTGGTGGAGCAGGGAAAAAACTCCCGGCAAGTAATCGGAACATCGCCGGTTATTCAAATGAGACGATATCGGTTCCACTGACCGTGGTCATGCGGACTGTTGAGAGCTTCTATGTTAGCTTAACGGTCAGCCGTAAATTCATAATCAACGGAAGCGGGGAGTTATGTCGATATCCATTCCTTTACTCATTGCCCTGTTGCTGATCGCCGGTTGGTTGTGCCAGTGGCTGGCCTGGCGCAGTCATCAACCCGCCATTGTCTATTTGCTGCTCACGGGCATCTTGCTGGGGCCGGTCACCGGCTGGCTCGATCCTGACCGGCTGTTCGGCGAACTGCTGTTTCACCTGGTATCGCTGGGCGTCGCCATTATCCTGTTCGAGGGCAGCCTGACACTCAGGCTGGCCGACGCCAAAGGCGTTTCCAGAATCATCCGCAATCTGGTGACGTTGGGCGTGCTGATCACCATGGCCGTCATGACACTGGCGGCGCATTACATTGCCGGGCTGGGCTGGCAGATCGCCTTGCTGTTCGGCGCGATGATGGCGGTGACCGGTCCGACCGTAATCGTGCCGATGCTGCGCGCGATCCAGCCGACGGCAAGAATCGCCTCGATACTGCGCTGGGAGGGTATCCTGGTCGATCCTGTCGGCGCGTTGCTGGCGGTTCTGGTTTACGAGGCGATCGTTTCCGGGCAGAGCGCGCATTCCCTGGAAGTGTTCTTTCATATCATGGCGGCGGGCGCGGGACTGGGCGTGTTGGGCGCCGTCATTGTCGGCGAATTGTTGAAACGCGGCTGGGTACCCGATTATCTGCAGAACTTTTTCATTCTCTCGATGGTGCTGCTGTCGTTCTCGGCCGCCAATGTCATTGCCCATGAGTCCGGGCTGCTGGCGGTCACCGTGTTCGGCGTGTTGCTGGCCAATCAAAAGCACCTGGTATTGGACAGCGTCATCGACTTTAAAGAACACCTGTCGGTGTTGATCATCTCAATGTTGTTCATTCTGCTGGCCGCGCGCATGGACTTGAACATGATGCTGGCGTTGTGGCCGGTGTGCGTCGGCATCCTGCTGGTCGCGCAATTCGTCGCCCGGCCCCTGTCGGTGATCTTGTGCGGTATCGGCACCAGCATCAATTTCCGCGAGGGCCTGTTGCTCGCCTGGGTGGCGCCGCGCGGTATCGTCGCCGCCGCGGTATCGGCATTGTTCGCCATGCGTCTGCACCAATCGGGTATTGAAGAGGCGCAAACGCTGGTCCCCCTCAGTTTCGCCGTGATTCTCGGCACGGTGTTGATTCAGGGAGCCAGTGCGCGCTTTATCGCCAGGGGGCTGGGATTGTCGGCCGCCGACCGCGAAGGCGTGTTCATCGTCGGCGTGGATAACGTTTCGCTGGCCATCGCCGAAGCGTTGCGCAAGCAGGATATTCCCGTTTTACTGGCCGATGAGCGCTGGGACGCGGTCAACGAGGCGCGCATGGCCGGCTTCCAGACGTGGTATGGCAACGCGTTGTCGGAACGCGCCGAGTATCAACTCGATCTTGTCGGGATGAAACATTTACTGGTCGTATCGAGAAATCCCCAGCAAAGCGCGCTGGTCGGCACACACTACCGGCCCGAGTTCGGCGCGGGCAATATCTATACGGTCACCCAGGAATCGCACGTGGAGCAAAAACGGATGACGCGCGCGTTGCGCGCCCGCCCGGTCGCATCCCCGGCGCTTACCTGGAGCAAGTTCGCCTCGTTGCTGTCGCAAGGCTGGATAATCAAAGCCACCCGGCTCAGCGACACTTTCGGCATGGAGCGGTACCAGGCCAAGTGGCCGCGGGATATCGTGCCGTTGTTCGCGCTGACGCCGCAGGGCAGGCTCAAGGTATTCGCGGATGAAACCGCGGTCGGGCCGCAACCGGAATGGACCGTGATCGCGCTGCTGAACCCGGAAGCGGAGATCGATGTGGAAAGCCGCGCAGACGGGGAAGATATAAAAGAATCCGCGCCTGCGCCGGGATAATATGCGCCGGCGCTGAAAATTGCTTTCCGTCACATTTCGGAAGTTTCGCCGGCATTATCCGAGCATGTAAATACATGCGCCGCCCCCAACGAGCGCAAGGTCCGTTATACTTTTCCCGGACGGCGCAATGGACTGTGCTAACGGCCATTGATGCCCTCGCAAAACATCAACAAAAATGAAAAAGGAGATCCAACGATGTCAAGGAAAAGTCTTTGCTTTGCCCTGGTGTTAACAGCGAGTGTTTTTTCCGGCGCCGCAAGCGCCTACTACAACAGCTCGCTCGGGCGTTTCCAGGCCTACGCCACAACCTGGTATAACAGTTATGGCAACCCGATAGGCATAAGAGTACATTACAACATCGGCGCTTTAATGGACCAGCCGAGCATGCCTTCACAATACGCGGCCGTCTGCATCAACACCGGCAGCGGCTATGCGCCCTGCATCGAGCAAACCGCCAAGGTCTGGACAAAAACCACGTCGTACTACTCGATAGGCACCTGGGTCACCCAGAACATACAGATGACCTGCAACAGCACTGTCTGGCGAGTCCAGGTACATCAGCCATATCTGAATTACGGCTCCACGCTCAACTTCCACGTCAGCGGCGGCTCACCGTACCAGGGCGGGCAGCTGTTCTACAGCGGCAGCAGCGATACCGCGAATTTCCAGGTCAGTCATTGCGCCGTTCCCCAGCCCTAGGGCTTTTGTTCGCGACAAGGCGGGCCGGCCGGTGAAGCCGGTCCGCCGCAAAAAAACAGCAGCTGTATCCATATAATAAGGAAAGCGAAATAAAACCCGTTTTTAAGGCGGGTATAAAAAAGCGGGCGGGTTGACGGGCAATTACGATTTGCATTTATGTATATTCCCACTAATATCAGATGAGAGATAAAGGGGGAAAGCCGGGCGGCACATCGTCATGATCACTGAAACGCGCAACCGCCGGCCGCTTTTCAAACAACAAGCACACCCAGGGGTTCCCATGAAATACAAACTTCTCGGCGGCGCACTGATCCTGTCGCTGTCCGCCATGGTCTTCGCCAATCAAACCGAAACGGAAGCGCCCGCGGACGCCGGCGCCGTGGAAACCGACACCTCCGTCCAGGACGAATACGTTGCCTGGGCCAGCGGTATCTGGGAGTCGCTGGACAGGCAAACCGGCGAGATAAAACTGCCGCGGGCCGGCGCAACGCTGAACGTGCCCGAGGACTTTTACTATTTGAATGCTCAGGATGCGGAAACCGTGCTGGTCGATGTGTGGGGTAACCCGCCGGGCCAGGAAACGCTGGGCATGCTGTTCCCCGCCGGGATGACGCCGTTCGACGCGGATGCCTGGGCCGTCACCCTCGATTACGAGGAAGACGGCTACGTGTCCGACGCCGATGCGCACGAGATCGACTATGCCGAACTGTTGATCCAGATGAAAGAAGCGACGCAGGCGGCCAGCGAGGAAATGCAAAAGCAGGGTTACGACTCCATGGAACTGGTCGGCTGGGCCGCGCCGCCCTACTACGACGCCGCCTCGCACAAACTGCACTGGGCCAAGGAATTGAAGTTCGGGCGGCACGAAACCAACACCCTCAACTACAACATCCGGGTGCTGGGCAGAAAGGGCGTGCTGGTGCTCAACTTCGTCGCCGGCATGAACCAAAAGGAAATGATCGAAACAAAACTCGACACCGTGCTGGCGCTGGCCGACTCCGACGCCGGCGCGCGCTACGCGGATTTCAACCCCGACATCGACAAGGTCGCCGCCTACGGCCTGGGCGCGCTGGTCGCCGGCAAGGTGCTGGCCAAGACCGGCCTGTTCGCGATTATCCTGCTGTTCCTGAAGAAGTTCGGGGTGTTTATTTTGATTGGGATTGGCGTGTTGTTGAAAAGCTTGTTTGGGCGGAGGAAGGCGGTGGAGCCGGCGGTAGGAGATTAGTGTTTTGCGATTAATAATAAATTTTCAGCAAAAAACAGATTGAGTAAATGGGTAATAAAGAAGGAAGGCTACACTTAACTGAATTGTGTAACTATATGGAGAAACTATGCATTTAAAAAGATGCAAAATAAAAAATTTCAGATCCATAAAAGAATTGGCCATTGGGTTTGAGAATAGTTTTCAGATATTAGTTGGGCTAAATGAAGCGGGAAAAAGTAATATATTAAAGGCGCTGTCATTCATGAGCCACGATGTTATGCCGGAGGATGATGATAAGCGGGACATTAAACACGATGAAGAGCC
>DASVCP010000180.1:0-7642 GCA_036381555.1 Gammaproteobacteria bacterium | reverse complement strand
TTTTGTTATTTCGGCCGTTTGCAATTACCTCATGAACTATTATATAACTTTCGCAAGTTCTGAAAGCCATACTCAAACCTTTCCGAAATTTATCGGAGTCGCTGCGTTCGGTTTGATGCTGAATGTGACACTATTCTCGTTGTTTCTTCTAATCGCGCATTATCTTGTTGCGCAACTGTTCGCCACCCTGATTACGCTGTGCACGAACTTTATTTTGCATAAATACTGGATTTATCGGAGCTCGCGATGAAAACGAAAACACCCTCACTCGCCGTGGTTGTGCCATGCTATAACGAAGAAGAAATGCTGCCTAAAACAATGCGGGAGTTGCAGGATTTGCTTGAAAGATTGATGAAAGGGGGAAAAATTTCACCTGCATCTAAAATCTATTTTGTTGACGATGGAAGTAAGGATAATACCTGGCAGATATTAAAGGATGCGGCGGAAAAAAGTCCTGTCATTGCGGCCGTTAAGTTGTCCCGGAACAAGGGCCATCAAAACGCTTTATATGCAGGACTTTGTTCAACTACTGAGGATGTCGTGGTCAGTATTGATGCCGATTTGCAGGATGATCCTCAAAATATAGAGCGAATGGTTGACGAGTATCTCAAAGGCAGCGATGTGGTATACGGAGTCCGCTCCGGACGCAAGACAGACACCTTCTTCAAGCGCTTTACTGCGGAGAGTTATTATAATTTTATGCGTAAAATGGGAGTGGATCTGGTTTTTAATCACGCAGATTTTCGTCTGATGTCGCGCCGCGCGCTGGATGCCTTGCAGGAGTACCGGGAGTCGAATCTGTTTTTGCGGGGGATTGTCCGGGAAATCGGCTTTCCATCTTCAATGGTGGAGTATGAGCGCAAAGCGCGTGAGGCCGGCGAGAGCAAGTATCCATTGAGAAAAATGCTCTCGTTTGCGTGGAATGGAATAGTGTCATTTTCGACGGTACCGCTGAGGATAATCACTGTGTTGGGCGTACTGTCGAGCATGATATCCTTCAGCCTGATCGTATGGGTGATTTTCACGCGCTTGCTGACCGAAAACGCCATTCCGGGCTGGGCTTCCATACTTCTGCCGCTGCTCTTTATCGGCAGCGTACAGTTGCTATGCCTTGGGGTGATTGGTGAATATCTGGCTAAACTCTATGCGGAAACCAAGAAAAGGCCCAAGTATCACTTCAGCGAGACTGTTGGAGTGACCGCCGCAGAATCGAAGGCGACTTAGTGCGCGGCCACCGGGGATCTCGGTTTTTCCGACATAATTCGGTATTATCACTCTGGGCCGGGTAGGGCGGCTAAGCAGTTTTTGTGGTTTCCAGGTATGAGTGGCAGCTTAAGAGAGGGATGAAAATCATGACCGATTCAGTCAGACGGGCCAAACCTTTGTTGTCAGGCGTTGCGTTTAGCGACAAGGGCAAAAAATTCCTGGTATCCTTGCGTGCGCTTGTAAGAGACGCCTGTTTAGATATCCGGTTTCATGAGCAATTGACCCTGGCTCTGGTGGTCTTCTTCAGTCTGCTATGGGCCGTAAAGATTTTACCGGACGAGCAGTTGGCCGATGAAGGGTTTCATTGGACCCAGATAGTAACCTTTCTCAACGGCGGAGAGTTTTCGACCTATATCACGACGATACCGGGCTATCACCTGCTAATGACCTATTTGATCAAGGCTCTGTCCTGGATGAACGTCATTCCTCCGGAATCACTGCCTGCAGCCCGTTGTTTGAATTGGTTACTATCATTGCCGGCATTGGTGTGTTTCTATCTGATGGTCAGAAAGAGCGGTGAGGGCAACTCTACAGCCTTGAGTCTCCAGTTTTTCCTGTCGCCCATCATTTTCCCTTTTTTCTTTTTGGTCTATACGGACATGGCTTCGGTAAGCCTGATAATGCTGGCCGCGCTGTTGATTATGGGAGGTAGATATCATCTGGCCGCGGCTGTTGCCGGAGTCTCGATCCTGTTCCGCCAAACCAATATCATGTGGCTTTTTCTGTTATGGCTGTTGGCGTTGCACAATAGCGGATTCTTTGACGCATTTAGAAATGTTATCGGCACGGAAAAATTTAAACCGGGCGACTGTGTCCGGCCTTTGAGAAAAACATTCATTTTCCCCGTATTGTGCGTGCTTTTTGCAGGATTTGTAATTGCTAACGAGGGCGTCGCGGTGGGTGATGTTGAATCCCATACATTGGGCGCCGTTTATCCCACACAGGTTTTTTTGTTGCTGTGTACCATGTTTTTCCTTTTTCTGCCCATGCATATAAAAAATGCGCCGGCTATATGGCGTTTACTGAAGTCGCAGCCGCTGTTGCCGTTTATCGGCGCGATATTATACGCTGTTTATATAATAACTTTCGATGCGACCCACGATTACAATTACCACAGCTTTTACCTGCGAAACTATTTTCTCGAATGGCTGCGTGAAAGCACATTGGTTCGGTCGTTATTTTTCATACCTATGCTGTGGGCTTTCTACAATTTGCTTGTGACACCGCTGAGAAAAAAAAGCTACTATTGGCTTTATCCGGTTGTGGTGCTTTACATGCTGCCAATCGGCTTGATCGAGCCAAGGTACTTTATTGTCCCGGTTGTGCTTTTTATGTTGTTTCGCAAGCCCGAAAATGACCATCTGGAGTACCTTTCCGCGGCTATCTATATTCCAGTCTCCATATTTTTCGTTATCGGTATAGCAGAGGAAAATTTCTTTCTGTAATCGGTTCCGTTCTTTTTAGCAAGTCTTGCCTGTGTCCATGGTTTGAGGGGTAAAATATGTCGCGCAGACTGTCGATTCTTGTTCCGATGTATAATGAGTCGGAAGTCATTCCTGCATTTTTTGATACAATTAGCAGAGTGCTTGCAGGGATCGATATGGACCATGAAATTATTTGCGTAAATGACGGGTCTGTCGACGGCACGCTCGAACTTTTAATCTCCCGGGCGGCGGAAGAACCGCGCATCAAGATCGTTTCGTTCTCCCGCAATTTCGGAAAGGAGGCCGCCATGACGGCCGCACTCGATTATGCGTCCGGTGATGCGGCGATTCCTATTGACGCGGATCTGCAAGACCCTCCGGAACTGATCCATGAGATGGTGCGGCGGTGGAACGAAGGGTTTGATGTGGTGTATGCCATGCGCTCTTCCCGAACAAGTGACAGCCTGGTAAAACGCAAAACGGCGCACTGGTTTTATAATTTATTCAACCGCTTAAGCGAAGTCGATATACCGGAAAACGTCGGCGATTACCGCTTGATGAGCCGGAGAGTAATAGATGTTATCAAGAAGCTTCCGGAGAAGGAACGGTTCATGAAAGGCCTGTTCTGTTGGCCGGGATTTAAATCGACAACAATTGAGTTTGAGCGCCAGGTTCGTGCCGGTGGTAAGACTAAGTTCAATTATTGGAAGTTGTGGAATTTCGCTCTCAGCGGCATTACATCGTTCAGCACCATACCCATCAGAATCGGGACTTACCTTGGTCTTTTGATAGCGACCCTGGCTTTTTTCTATGGTTGTTACATCATAATCAAGACATTGATTTACGGCATAGATGAGCCGGGATATGCCTCGATAATGGTCGTGGTACTGTTCCTCGGGGGTGTGCAGTTGTTCTGCTTCGGGTTGATGGGCGAGTACATCGGGCGTATCTACAAGGAAGTCAAAAACCGCCCGTTATACATCGTCGATCGTGCAATCGGCTTCGATCATGATTGACCGAAAGCTGCTCAGGCAGTTGCTGGTATTCGGCGCGGTGGGAGTCGTCGCCACCGCCACCCATTATCTGGTGGCGCTGGGCTGCCACGAGGCTTTGCTGGTCAACCTATACGCGGCCAATCTGGCCGGCTACGGCGCTGCCGTTGCGGTTTCTTATGTTGGACATGGCAAATTCACATTCCAGGCCGAGCTTAACCGGTCGGTACTGCGGCGATTCGTTCTCGTATCGCTGGCGGCGTTTTTTGCCAGCGAAGGGTTGCTGGCGGCATTGGAAACCCGTTTGCAGTTGCCGCATCGCGTTTCGTTGGCCGTGGTGGTCATGATCATACCCGCCATATCCTTCGTGCTGAACAAGCTTTGGGTTTATCGCGAAACCCATGCAAGTCATCCGGATATTGAAGCGGTACAGGCGCCCGCAAGAGATAGGTTCTAGAAATAACCATGAGAAACCACGGGGAAAAAGCAGAATGAAAGCATAAAAGTATGAGAGTATCTAAGCCGGGCCGTTTCATGCTCTAATGCTTTAATACTTATATTCTTGTTTTCTATAACTCCTTGCCCAATTTGATCCGCTCCATCAGATAGCAGAAGCAGTCCTGGCGGATGATTCGCTCGTCCAGTGTCAGCATGGAAGGCATGACGGGACGTGTGACGCGCAACAGGCCGTTTTCCACCTCGAAATAGTCGCGGTAGACGTCTTCGCCTTGTTCGTTCAAAACGATGAATGGCGGTACTGTCAACTGCGCACAATCGCCGAAAGGCGTGCCGGGGGTGATTTCCCGGAAATTCATGTACTCCAGTTCGTGACTGAAATTGATATCGGCCGGTTCGTCGTCGAAGCTGAAGGTCAGGCGCTCCGGTATTTTAACCTGTGCCGCAGTGTGGAAGAGATCGATATCCCGGTTATCGACCGGCTCGTTCGAGAGAGAGCGCAGTGACAGGCAGGTTTCGATCAGGTTGACGGCTGCTTTTATACCCCGCTGGTCGCCAACCTTGCCGCATTCGACGGTGACGGCCGGGCAAAGTTCGGCAAAGGCAATTGCCTGGACTCCGCGGGGGCGTTTGAAATAAACCACGGTTCGCGAGAACAGCAACGCCAGACGCAGGTACTGGGGATCGAGCCGGTTGACGCAGCCATAATGAGGATTCAGCCCCGTATTGTTATGCACGTCGATGCTGAGCAGCAAATCCTTATCCCGCATAATTTCGTATACTTTGGCCAGCAAGCGGCTTTCCGAGGAGGGCGGCAATTCGGTGCCGGGCCAGGCGCGGTTGTAATCCGTTTGCCCGTTCAGCTGTCGCAATCCGTAACGGGCCGCTTCGATGTTGCCGATGAAAATGTACAGCTGCCTTGGCAGCGGCTTATCCCGGTACTTGCTGAGCACGGACTGTACAGCCAGCAATCCCGAGGGTTCATTGCCGTGCAGCAGGACGGAAATAAAAATTCCCCGCTGTTCACGGCCGGGCAGACAGATCAGCGTGGGACCCTTGAGGAGTGTGTGCAGATCACGGGCACCGATTTGTAGAAAGCCTTCCGGCAGTTGATCAAGCAACTGCAACTCGGGTTCGCGGCTTTTCTGTGGCAGTTCCGGAAGCTCCCAGGTGTGCACCGGCCGGTTGTCGCGCTGATATTTGAGGTAGGTTTCGGTCAGCAATCGCATGTCTCGCCCGGTCCGGTTGGCGAACTCAACTTGCCACTGCGCGCCGGTTTGTCCGCAGGCTGTACGCTCACGGATAATGTTCAGGTACAGGTCCCGGTCCTCTTTGTCGATGTTGAGCGCCTGTAATCCTTCCTTTGCAATGGGCAACAAAGTATTTAAAACGAGTTTTTTGAGAGAAACAGTTTCATCATTTACCCATTTTACGCGCGCCTGGAGGCCTTGCCTGGCAGCCTTGTAAAAATTGTCTTTGGCGGTTGTGAATGTTAGCTGCGTTTCGATATCTTTCTCGCGCTGGGCAAAGGCATGGGCGAGTCCATAGTAAAAGGCCGCATTAGCCATGGCATCGATTGTCGTCGGCCCTGCCGGTATAACCCTGTGTTCGATCCGGATATGCGGGCAACCGTCCTCGCTAAATCCGATCAAAGGGCGATTCCAGCGCCAAATGGTGCCATTGTGGAGACGTAGATGTGCATATTCGTCAGGGGGTGTGTCAAACAGCGTTGGCAACAAAACCGGAAAGTGTTCAAGGTTTTCCATAAAACTTTCCAGCATCGAGTTTTTAAGATAACCCGATCCGAAGCCAACCCGTTTAAGCGGTCCTTGCGAGGCGCCGGCGTAGCCTCCGACCTCGACCGCCTGTTCAAATAATGGAATGCGGGTCTCCGCCCAAAGCTGTTTCCCGAAAAGGAACGGCGAATTCCCGCTTACCCCGATCGTTGCAGCCGATGCGGCTATCGAGGCATTGTAGTACCGAACCGCTTCTGAAACAGGAACCTGGAAGTGCACCTGGAAAGAAGTCGTGGTCGATTCAAGCATAACGTCCATATGCTCGATATGCAGGTGTTCGTGCCCGTTGATATCCACTTTAAGAGGGCGGCCTTTGCGTTGCAAAAGAACCTGCTGGTTGAGTGCGGCAAAACGATTTGAGTGCGAGAGATTATCTATGGTCAAGTCGGATTCGCGTAAAGTGGGCAGTGTGCCTGTGAACGACAACTGGATTCCCAAATCGGCGGCGAGCGTCCCACAGCTTTGTAAGAGGTCTGCGATTTCATGCTCGGAGCTGGAGAGACACTTCCCGGATAACGGCAGAGGCGTGGTGTTCAGCTCGATATTGAACAGCGCCAATTCGGCTGACAGCAGCGGATTATTCGCCAGGGCTAGAAAGCGGTGATTGACGGGTGCCGGCCGGTAATCGGCGTCTACCAGCCAGCCTTCCAGCTCGAAGCCGCAAGACATATGCCGATTGTCGAATGCGTTTCCGGCAAGCCGTACGGCCAGCAGCTCCGTTTCCCGGCGCAAGCGTGCGTTGTAACGATCGAACTGCGACTTGTTAAACCGGGTTTTTTGAATCTCCTGGCCCACGCGGGTTTCCTATGCGGAAGAACGGGTAGTCAATAGAGAGTTCAGCGCCTCCAGCCGCTCAGGCGTGCCAATATCATACCAGCGGCCGGTAAAATGTTGCCCGCTGACCAAGCTGTCATGCATTGCCTTTTGCAACAGAGGCAGCAGCGGCCGCTTACCCGGCTCGCAATCCGCGAACAGGGCTGGATGATACAGGCCGATGCCGCTATATGTCAGTTTACTTTCTCCTTCGGTATGCAAAAGACCATCAGCTAACCGGAAATCACCGCGCGGGTGATGAGCGGGGTTATCCACCATCACCAGGTGAGCCAGTCCGTCAATTTGCCCGGGCAATGATCGAAATGGAAAATCTGTCCAGATATCCGCGTTAACCACCAGGAAGGGCTCATGGCCCAGCTGAGGCAGGGCTTGAATAATTCCTCCGGCTGTTTCCAAGGGTGTTTCACCTTCATGGCTGTAGGCGATGTTCAGGTCAAAGGCGCTGCCATCGCCCAGTGCGGAGATAATCTTCTGCCCCAAGTAGGCGACGTTGACGACAACTTCCCTTATGCCGGCATCGTGGAGTGCGTGAAGGTGATGCACGATAAGCGGTATGCCGGCAACTTTCAGCAGAGGCTTCGGTATATTGGTGGTCAAAGGCCGCATTCGTTCTCCGCGTCCGGCGGCCAGGATCATCGCTTTCATGCAGGGTTGTACTCGTCAACGTGCAGACGGCGCATCAGTCGGGAGAACGGTTCAAGTTGCGGGTAGCGGTCGCAGACGCGCAATACATAACTCAGGGTGCGGGGTATGTCCTTAAGATAGCCGCTTTTCCCGTCGCGATGATTCAAGCGGGAAAAAATTCCAATGGCTTTTAAGTGTCTCTGCATACCCATGGTATCGAACCATTGTTGAAAAAGCGCGAATTCAGTAT
>DASVCP010000179.1:0-6022 GCA_036381555.1 Gammaproteobacteria bacterium | reverse complement strand
CTGCTGCGCAGCATCAATGCTATCGCCGCCGGCATGCGCAATACAGGTTAAGCCCGGGCTACAACAATATAAACTCGGGCGGCAACCCCAACAGCAGGCGTCCGCCCATGGCGTACGAACGCAACGAATTCATCACATGCTGGTTCATCGTCAGGCAGTCGCGCAGGCAACGATCTAGCTCGTTGCCCGTATAAACCGACGAACCCCCGCGCACCTTGTACAACAGTTGCACGGCTTCGGTACAAGTCTCGTAGACGTGCGTGTTTACCAGCTGGAACCCGGCGAGCTGTGCCGACGACAAGTCGCGACCCGACTGTAGCGCCTGCCAAACATCACCGATGGTGTCGTAGAGATAGGCCCGCGCCGAGCCGATCATCGCCGCCGCGCGACCGACCGCATCCTGTACAAACGCCTCGTCGCGCAAGGAACGCAACGGTGTGACCTTTCCGCCGATGGCGGTGATGCGCGACGGCCGTTCGCCGGCCGCAATCACCGCATCCAGCGCGCATTGCGCCGCTCCCAGCGGCACACTGGAAAAATTCAGCAGCATGTTCAACGGAAAGCTGTACAACGCGCTTTCGCGATACGGCCTGATGTCCTGGAAACTGAAGGTGCGCTCCACCGGCACGAAACAGCCTTCGACCGACAAATCGTTGCTGCCGCTGCCGCATAGGCCGGTCGAATACCATGTATCCAGAATCCCGACATCGTCCGCGGATACGAAACACTGTAATGTTTTCGGCGTACCGTCCGGCAGGAACTGCTGCTGATCGCCGTCGTACACCTTGCAACCGAGTACGAACCAGGAGGCGTGGTGACAACCGCTGGAAAACGGGAAGCGGCCGCTGACATGATAGCCGTTTTTCTCCCTGACCGCCCGGCCGGTTGCCGTCAACGCGGCGCCGGTGATCATGTCGATGTCGGGGTACATGATCCGCGCCACGCGCTGATCGATGAAACCGCTGAAATAACCGCTGTCACTGCCGATCATCACGCACCATCCGACCGATGCGTCCGCCAGAGACAGCGTCTCGATAACGCGCAACTGGTTCAACGGATCGAGTTCGGCGCCGCCCCAGTCTCGCGGCATGGTCATGCGGAAAACCCCCGCCTCTTTCAACGCCACCACCAGTTCCTCCGGCAGCCTGCGTTCGTTTTCGATACGCTCGCGTTCAGCACGGATGCGGGGCTGCAAATCGATAGCCGCGCCCAATATCGATTCCGCATCATTGGGCCGGCAGGCCATCGGCGCGACTTTCCGTCCGGCCGCGCTCATGACAACACCCCAAAATACTCATTCAAAGAAGAAATTTCCTTTTCTCGTCTCATATCGTCGCTTCCTGTGTGAAATCCAACCGGCCTCCCTAAATCACTGCTTGCGCACCAGGGTCAGCGTAAGCGGCATCTCCTTGCCCTTTTCATGCCAGATCCAATGATGGGTAATGTGGCTGTCATCCTCGAAATCGAAGGAAACGTGTTTCATGAAACCGTTGTCCGGTTGAGTGTGCGTCATGTCGAGAAATCTGAAATCGAGCCGATTGATTTTATCACCGGGCATCGCCGCCATCCGTGGATGGTTCCCCCAGGAACAATAATGCGACATCATGATACGGCCATTGTCGAGATAATAAATCGACGACATGTTCCACCACATGGGGTCCTCGGAACGGTAACGTTCCTCGATTACGCCGCCATTGATCTCCTCGTAGGTGATCCGCATGGATTTACCGTCAGGCAACACGGTTTCCCATTCCCCCACCAGCGAGCGGAGCTTTTCGAATCCCTCTTGGTTCGGATTGCCGGCAGCCACGGGTTGCAGTGCCATTGTAACGGCGAAAAACAGCATATGAATCGTCCACTTCATACAGTTAACCTCCTTGTACTTGTGCACGCGCACCTTAAAGAATATTGATCCTTTTGATATGCCTGCCCACATCCGCCGTATTGAACCGGCTGCGGCCGTGCAGCAACGTGGCGTTGTCGGCTATCAGAAAATCCCCGCCCTGCCAGATATGCCGGTACATGACATCGTCCCGGTACAACCTGGCGGTGAACCCGCGCAGGAAATGCTCCGACATCTTTTCCGAATAGTTTTCCACACTGACACGCATGGGATTGATGTCGGCGTTATCCTCATTGAACGCCTCGATGTAGCGGACCACGTTCCGGCCGCTGTAAGGATTTACGGCGATCAGCGGACTGCGCAGAGTACCGCCGTAATGCGCTTTCTTTTCGGTGACATATTCGATGGTGATGTTCCGCCACTCGGTAAGCGTCCTGCTGTCTGCTTCGGCCAGCACTTTGGTGGTGTCGACAAAAAGCGTCTCGCCGCCCGCGCCGGCCGAACATCCCTGCAAGCACTGGAACACATTGTAGTGCGGCTTGTCTTCGACAAAGGCGCCGTCCCAGTGCAGCTCGACACGCCCGGCGGTAAAAATGTGATTGGCCGGATCGGTCCGGACTTTCAATTCAAGAATTTCGCCGAACTCCCATTGCAATAGCGGGCCGAATTGCCTTGCGAACGCGAGGTAATCCCCGTCTTCCAGCAACCCGTAACCTCGAAACAAAACCAGTTTATGTTGCGCCAGCAGACCGCTGATCAAATTCACCGGGATGTCGTGCATCGTCATTGCTTCGCGGGCGGCAGCAACAAGTATTCCGAAAGGCCGTAACGGCACAAGGTTTATAAGTTCATGCTTTACAGCGGCACTCATGACCGGTCTCCTCAAGGAATTCGACGCGGGATCGGATCGTCGATATCGAGTACTTCGAAATGACTCGGGCGGCCTTCATCAAACGCCAGCATCCCGCAGCTTTCGGCGTCCTTGCGCTTACAAAAGGTGATCTTACCGTTACGGCGCAAGGCAACCGAATGCCAGGGAGTCAACCAGTTGTCACCGTTTGTTTCGCCGAGATAGACACCGATCTTTTTCGAAACCCGGAACTGCGGATGTATGGATAGCCGCAGCGCGTCGGGAAAATGATCCTCCAACAGCCTCGACCATGCGTTGCTGCGCTGGATAACACGGTAGGCGATCATGCGCGCCACTTTTTGAATGGATGTCCGACTGCCGCTTTGAAACGGTTCGATACCGCTATAATCTTCGAAAATAAAGCGGGTAATGCCCAGGTACATGGTCTTGGCTTCCTTTTCCGTTTTGCAGCGCTGGTAAAGACTGTCGATGGACTCGCCGTAAAGAATCAACAGCTCTTCGCGCAAAATGTCATAGCTGTAGGTTTTATGAAACGCATCATCCAGGTCGAAAAACGCAAAGCAGTTCCCGTGCGCCGCGGCGGCGTGGTCCCGCAAATGCTCGCCGTATGCCGTCACGTCTTCATCGGGAATGCATATCAAATCGGCAAATACGCGCCCGTCCGAACAAATCGTTATTTTGGCACCGGGCTCGTAAATAGAACCGATACTGTCACACAACGCCTGCAAATGCTGCAGAGCGTGCTTTTCCGCCAGGTCCGGCAGGGGCCCGAGAGTTTTGTTGCGGTTCGGTGATTTGGCCGGGAAAGCCGGCAATACGAAGTGTATGGGCCGCCGGCTTCTGACCATCCTCAATAATCTGTCCATATGCGGCTCGGCTTCGCGTTCGGTGTCGTCCGGCGCCTGCCCGTCGCCGCTTTCCTCTTCGGGCAACAACCGCCTTTTTTCAAACAAGCGGGCAAGGATACATTCCGCCAGTTGCCGATCGGGATCGCTCTTCACACCGGGACGGCTAAAAACTCTTTCAATCGCCGCCGGCCCGCCGCTTATGTTTGGTGTAACGGCGGGAGCCCGCAGTTCATCAACTTCGTATTTCGGTAATTCCATGTTCCGCATGGCATCCAATCCCCGGGTGATCCTTGGAAGATATTGCCCTTAGGCGGCCCGATCCTTTTGCATCTTATTAACGAAATTCTGCAACGTGGCGAACGATTCTTGCAGGCTGAGCCCATCCGCGGCCGCCGCCTCGGCCACCTCGTCCACCATCGGCTCGAAGCAATCCAGGTTTTCGATTTCCGCCATGCGCTGCAATGAACGTTTGATTGCGATGCACAGCATCCTGTGCTCTATATGGTCGATGGCCTGGGGGTTTACACTCCGGCCGCAGGTGCGTGTATTGCACATCGCCTGCTCGCCGATTTCAATGTCGTAAAACTGTCCGCAATTATTCTGGTACTGCAAATTGCGCTCCTTGAGATATTCGTGCAGTTCCTCGACGATGGCGTCGACCTTGGGGATGGCGGAATCCTCCAGCATCTTCATGCATTTTTTCTCCAGCATGTCGAAATCCTCGTCGCTCATGTCCGGATCGAAACCCCACTGCTCCGCCATGGAAATTGGAAGCACGATGCCGAACCATTGCATCAACAGCGTTTCGAAATTGGCGCGCTGCCGGTCGTAGCAATCGTGATAGTGTCCCTTGATGTGTCCGAAGAAATTTTCCAGCCAGACCTTGGAATAAGCGTTGTAGGCTTTCACCTTGTTGCGAAACGTGCGTTGATCCCCGGCCATATCGGTCTCAATCAGGTTGCCGATCATGCGATTGCTGTCCGCCAGCAACGCCGATCCCGGCGATAATATCGGATCCAGTATCGCCGCCGACATGCCGGTCAAAAACCAGCGATCCTCCGAAAATACCTGTGTTGCCTGACGGGAAATACCGCGTAATCGGTTAAAATCCAGCAGTTCGGCGTCATCGTGCAGCAGTTGCCGCATACAGCGGTGCGTCTTGAGAAACCCGGCAAACTCTTCCCCGTTCTTGATATCGATTTCAGCCATGTCACAGCGGTTGGTCACACCGATGCTGAACGTTTCCGCATCGATCGGAATCAGCCAGATCCAGTAACCGCCGTACATGAAATGCGTAGTCGCCAGCGTACGGGTGGTATGGTTGACGCGTGCCCGCCACTCCATATCGCCGAGTAAATCGAGATTGGCGATATTTCTGAAGCGCCCCCAGCATGAATTGATCGGATGGTTGTCGTTGTTCGAACGTATCAATCCGAGTTTGCGTCCCAACGGCGTGGACAAACCGGCCGCATCGACCAGCCAACGACAGCGAAAATCGCCGTCCCGGGTTTTCACGGTGTGGCCTTGCCCTGCATCGATGTCGATATCCTGCACGCCGCATCCGAGGCGCACGTCGATACCGGCCTCCAGATTCATTCGACAAAGATCCGCATCGAATTTCTTGCGGTTGATCTGGTGGGCGGGCGTTGAGTGATACCAGGAACGGCCGACCTCACTCATCCGGTCTATGGGCAAATCATGCTCGGGAGAATCGTAAAAGAAACGGAGCCCATGCTTGTACAGATGATTGGTATCGAGATAGAACCCCAAATCAAGGTACTTGACCGCATAGTCCCAGAAGGATTCCAGCGTCGACTCGCCGACCCAGTGATCGAATTTCTTCTTGCGATCCAGCACGACAATATCCATGTCGGGATGCCGAAGTTTGAGCTGCCTGGCAAGGCAGGCGCCTGCCATGGAAGAACCGATAATTAAAGTATCACACGTTCTGGCGGCAATCTGTTTGTCCATAAACATTTCCTTTGCTTGAGAATTTTTTTCTCAGTCCTCTGGAGGCACCTTCGGCGCATGACCGCCGCGCGTTGTTCCTTGAAAAAATTAGACCCGAATTAATCGAAGTTGGCAATTTGAAGCGGGGGTAAAAATCGGGCACAAACCGGGCAAATTTACGGCACAAACCTTTGTCACCCTGCAAATCTTAGCCTTGGTATTGAAAAGCGCCTGCACTAAGACGGAATCTAAGCTCCGGCCGATCCGCGTTTAAACCCAAAAGCCCTGGCAAAGGGACAAAAATAAAAAAGCCTTCACCCCTACATACAAGATACAGAGTCTTTTTTCAGATATGTGCCATACTTCACATAATCATCGACTTGATGTTCGCGCCCTTTCACAATCACTAAAATTCTAATTTATGGGCGCATAACTAAACGGCTTTTCACAACGCGATAAAATATCGCCAGGCAGCCATTCGGATTCGACGATAACGCGTGCACGCGTTTT
>DASVCP010000178.1:0-16999 GCA_036381555.1 Gammaproteobacteria bacterium | reverse complement strand
AAGAGGTGCGGATCGGTGTGGCCGCCGGAATGGATACGCGCTGGACGGGATACGCCGACATCGGCTGGGGCCACTCGTTGCGCAACGGCGACCTTCAGAAACCCGGGCGCGTGCAGGCCGGGCTGCAATACAGCCATCCGGCCGAACTGTTCGGCCGTTTCGGCGCCTACGGCGCGCTGGATGTAAATGCGTTCGAGGAGAACGACTGGGAGGGCGGCGTTTCCCTGCAGGCAGGTATTTTCATGCCGGCCGGGCAGCGGGTCTGGCGAGCCGGCGTGGAGTTGTACGACGGCCGGTCAACGTTGCACGAGTTCTTCTTCCATGACGAGCGATTCGTGTCGGTGGGTGTCTGGCTGGAGATTTAGCTTTCCGGACGACTCCGTGATCCGCTTATCAACAATTCAAACAATCGAATCCAGGTAAGTTGTAAATTGATCCAGAAGTCCGTGGGTGCCTTCGATCCGGCCTTCGTTGCCGTAGTCCTTATTCAGGTAAAACGCCTGCTCGGTGTATGTCATTACGGTGCCGGCGGGACCGTCCTCGAATTCGACACCGGCGAGTGAAACGGAAAAATGCTTTCCCGCAACGTGCATGTCGAATGCGTAGATAAGTTGCGCATTCGGAATGATCAGGTGGAAGCGGGCCGTGTAGAGGGTTTCGGTTCCGTCTTCCATCCGGCCGTGCGCAATTTCCTTCCCGCCGACTTTTAAATCCACACTTCTTTCTATCGGTTGCCAGTTCCCCGGTCCGACGAACCAGTGTTTTCTGTGTTCGATACCGGTCCATGCGCGGTAAACCAGTTCGCGTGGCGCCTTGATCCGCCGTTTTATGGAAAACTCACCGTGTTTTAAAGGTGCATGTTCGTTCACGTTTTTTTCTCCGCTTGTGCGATTGATTCCACGTAGGCTGTGAATCTGTCCAGCCGGCGTTCCCAGAGTTCGCGCTGACGGGCTAACCAGGATTCCACTTCGGCAAGCCGTTCAGGCTGAATGACGCAAGTGCGACTTTCTCAGATGAAACGAGGCCGCTATCCTCGAGTACGTTCAAACTATTTTCCCATCAGTACGTTCCCGGGAAAAGCAAAAAAAACCGCCCGGCGATCGAGCGCCGGGCGGTTCTGCGGATTAAAACAAGGTTTCGTTTAGCCCAGTTTGAAGTACTTCAGGACGTTGTTGTCCTCCTTGCACTCCTCGACTTTCTGGGTGACATCGACCGTGGCGATCAATTCGGCGTCCGGATCGAAGACCCAGTAGCCGAACGTGAAGGTCAGGGTGACGCTGGCGCCTGCGGCGAGGCCGGCGACGGCTTGTGTGCCGGCGGCGCCGGTGCCTGGGTCTTTCAGTTCGGTCTCGAAAGCCGTGGCGGCCGCGCTGCCGATGTTGGAAACGGTGACCTTGACCACCGAGACGTGGCTAACCGGGTCCCACACCGGGTCGTGGATCTGGGTGACGACCAGGTCCGGTCCGGTGCACGACTCGACGCACAGGCACATGTAGTACTCGCTGCGGAACGGCTCGTAACCGATGGGGTGCAAGAAGCAGACGGGGTAGTCGTCAAACTGGTTGCCGTAAAGCCAGTGGGATTTCGGGGCATTGATGGGTTCCAGAATAATTTCCTCCTTGTTGGTCACTTTGCAGACGTTGGTCCTGCGCGTCTGTTCGTCCATCTCGAAGCTGTTTTCGCTCTCCGACCGCGCGCCCACCCACGCTTCGCAGGTGCGCGGACAGGTCAGGGGGCCGCTGCCCTTGTAGAAGTTCGGGTACCAGCCCGCTTTGTATTCATTCATGGAAAGATCCTGGATGGGATCGGCGTAAGAGGCCGGCACGAATGCGACGGCGGCTACAACTAACAGCAGTTGGATAAGTCTGGACATATTTTTCCCTCATTCATTATAAGATTGATTAAGAAGATCACCTGAAGCACCTACTTCAGGCTTGGCCACTTCAGACTGAATAGTGTCGTGACTTTTCCGGCGGAGTTCACGGTAATATGGCCCGTTTCTCCTGTGAAATATTCACTTTAAATAAAGTTGAATCGGAGGGTCGGGTCTTTTTAATCTTTGATAATAAGAGCGAGTTTTTTACAAGCGAACAGCGAGGCCTGAAAATCCGGTGCGAATCAGGTTTCAAAAAAGTTGGCGGCGGCAAAAAAAAGCGGAGTTGCTATGCAATGAAACGGTCCCGGCCGGCAGGCTGTGAGGTTATTGCGGCGAAAACTCGCATGCAAGTTTGTATCCGAGCAATTCCTCGATTGCCGGAATTTGAAACGATTCGTCTTCACAGGCCAGGCTGATGGATATACCGCTGACACCCGCTCTGCCGGTGCGGCCGATGCGGTGCACATAGTCGCCGGGATTTTCCGGCAGGTTGTAATTGATCACGTGGCTGATGCCTTCCACGTGAATGCCCCGGCCGGCCACGTCCGTCGCCACCAGCACGCGAACGGTGCCGGCTTTGAATGTTTTCAGCGTGCTGGTGCGTTTGTGCTGCGGAATATCGCCGGTCAGCAGGCCCGCGCTGATGCCCGCTTTAATCAGGCGATCAAACAGTCTTTGCGCCTGATCGCGACGATTGGTAAACACGATTGCCCGGCCAATATCGGGTTGCCGCAAAATGCCAAGCAGCGCTTTGAGTTTTTCGGCGGAAGAGACCAGGTAAACCTTCTGGAGGATTGTGTCGCTCGCCAGGTTTTCCGGTTCGATTTCAATCCGGACGGGTTGGCGTGTCCACTGGCTGGACAACTTGATAATCTCGGCTGTAAAAGTTGCGCTGAACAACAACGTCTGCCGGTGTTCGCATCCCGGCATGGCCCGGATAATGCGCTGCACTTGCGGAATAAATCCCATATCCAGCATGCGGTCGGCTTCGTCCAGCACCAGCGCCTTTACATGATTCAAATGGATGTACTTACGCTTCATGAAATCCAGCAAACGGCCAGGCGTGGCCACGACGATGTCGGCGGGTTTCGTGTCGAGCTGCCGGCGCTGCTTGTCGAAATCCGCACCGCCGATCAACGGCACCACATGCAGGCCGGTGTGTTTGCCTAGCGCCCGGGCATCCTCGGTGATCTGGGCGACCAGCTCCCGGGTGGGCGCAATAATCAGGGCGCGAGGCTTACCCTTGCCGCGATCCGCTGCATGCGGGTGCTTGAGCAAGTCGACCATTACGGTGATCAGAAACGCCGCGGTTTTACCCGTACCGGTCTGGGCTTTGCCGATGGCATCCTTGCCCTGCAGCGTCTCCGGCAGAATTTGCGCCTGGATCGGCGAACAATACTGGAAGCCAAGATCATGAATCCCGCGCAGCAGGACATCGGGAAGCGGCAAATCGTAAAATCGCGTTTTGCCCTCCAGCCGGGGAATATCCAGTAGGGAGCTGTCCCAGGGCGGAAGTGCCTGGGAGGCGATAGAAGATTTCGGCTTGCGGCGGCGCCGGCCTCTTTTTGAGCGATCCGACACGGCCGTGTTGTCCGCGACAGCATCGGTTAAATGGGAGCGCTGAGCAGCCTTTTCTACGGCTTTTGCGACTGTTGAAGGGCGGGGACTTGTTTTGCTAAAGCCGAGTATTCCAAGTATGCGAGTGAACAATGCGTGGTTCTCTTAAGGTGCGTTGATAATTCAGGTCCGGCATTGTAGGCGCAATCGGGCGTAATATGTAGACCTGATGGCTGCTATTTTACATTTCCGGGATACCGGAATTCCCGCAATCCACGCTTTTGCCTCGTAAGGCAGGGGGATGCCGGGGCAGGAGTTTAACTCATGAATGTGAAACATCATTCCCGTTCACTCGACAATACGGCTCAAATTTCATCGTAATTGTCAGGCATACATGTTGAGAGGTTCGGGAAATCAAGACAAACTCCATGTACGCTCGACGTGATCAGCCGTTGTGGCTGATAAGTTCTGGCATCATTCTAAAAGCCGGAACCTTTGTTATTCTGAGGAAGATATTGTTTCAATAGAGCGGAAGAGTGGCAGCCGTGATGGACGGGAATGAGAGAAAAAGAGGCGCTTCTCTCCTTTCATCCCCTTTGGATTTGGGGTATCTTTTGCGGAAAGACATGCGACAGCAAGGTATTACGGGCTTTATTATGAGAACACATCGCTTAATCCCAATTATTCTGATTATCCTGTTGCCCGCCTGCGACGGCGATGGAATCGGAGGGTCTAACGACGGTCCCTGGATTCAAGAAACAGCCGTCCTCGATGTTTCCGATAGTTCCATCGATATTGTTGCGCATATCGATGATGGAGATATAGCTTACGAATATCTCGAGGCGACTGTCACCGATCTTGAGAGAGATCTGGGGCTGGAGATGGAGGTTCAAGGAACAACTTTGGTGGATGTGCGCGTTTCCCTGGAACGCGCCGGCAACAATAGTTACAACATCCAATTCGAGCTCGAGTTCGTGGCACCCGAATGGCTCGGTCTCGGCAATCACAGCGACTCGCTAAAGATTTACGTTTGCAGCGGTTCTACCAAATGTGCAGGCGCCCTCACACAAATCAACGGCAGCCCGTTTACAGTGGACATCAACTATGAGGTTGTCGGCGAACCGGCGGTGTACCATGTGACGCCTTATGTGGGCAAACCGGGCACGCCCCGGGAAGTCAGCATTCGAGGTGTAGGGTTCTCATTGCTGGGCACACCCTCGGTTAAATTCGGTACGGCGGACGCAGTGTCCATGGAAGTGGTCAACGACAGGGAAATCACGGCTGAATACCCGGCTTTAACAGCGGGTGAATATACCGTGTCCGTGTACGATAACGGCGTTCCTATTGCGACCGAAGCCAAGCTGGTACTGACGGACGAACCGGATTTTAGTTACGCGTTTATTACGAGGGACAGCATCAAAACAAAAATTATTTACGATGCGGAACGCAAGGCTCTGCTCGTTCTGACTCCACATACCGATACGATGGAGCGTTATGTATACTCCTCCGGAGCATGGAACTATACGGTCTCAAACCCAGTGAATGATATCCAGGACTTCGCACTGACTCCCGATGGGCGGAATCTGATGGTGACTTCCACTTATCAACACCAGGACAATGACGGGCTGCAGATATTTGATCCGGCCACGCTGAACCTTGTCAGCATGGTGACTTATCCTGCCTGGATGGATCCGGAACAGAGCTTCATTAGTGTTGCTGCCGCCGGCGACGGTAGAGCGCTGCTCAGGCCCGCGGGTAACGGCAACCAGGGTCCGGATACTTATTTATTCAGTTACAGAACAGGTATGTTTCTGGCCATTCCAGGCACCAATTGGGATGCACAAGTGATGGGCGTTTCAGGGGATGGGCGCTATATCATCTCCCGCGGAGATCCCGAACTGATGTACGACGCCAGGACCGGGCAGATTCAGACAATCGATATATTCGACAACGATGAAACGGGCATCAGGGCGCTGACAACTGACTATGACGGCGACACGGTGGTGATAGGCGGGGGTGGTGGGATACACGTTTACCAGTCCGGCGTGAAAACCGGCACCATCACACCCCAGACCTATATACATGAAGAACACAATGCCTTCGCGGTCTCCGCCGACGGCAGCCGTTTGTATGTGGTCGACTATCTGGAGGATGACGTCAACAGTGCTGACAGACTCAGAATTTTTGATCTGACCAGTCCCGATGGATCGGGTGGTTTCTCTCTGGTTGCCAGCAGCACATTGGGCTTTGTCAACATGATGCACGGACGGTTGGCGCCCGTAATCGCAATTGGCCCCGAAGAAAAAACCTTGTTTATCGCAAGCGAAGAGGGTGTTCTGATATACCCTATTCCCTGACCTCTATAGAGCTGTAAAGTATTTTCATCAATCCCGCTAAATAAATAGCATTCGAAATTAACCATATGGCGATTGTTGATGAGGAGGGTTGAAGATGGTTGGGCAGGAAGGCCGGCAAGCGATAAATAAAGTTATTTTGGGCAAAAATTCCGGATTGCGCGGTGCCGTATTCGGAGTTTTCGCTGTGATATTGGCCGCGGTGACTGTGGCCTGTGCAGGCACAGGGTCCAAAAAGACGGCATGCGACTCCAAAACTCTCCGGGAGTGCACGGATCTTTGCAATGAAGGTAACGGTGAAGCCTGCTTTGTCACAGGGTTTAGATACCATAAATACCCTGAAATACGTGATGACAGAAAATCCATTGCCGCATTCACGCGTGGTTGTGAATTGGGTCACATGGAGTCGTGCGGGAACCTGGGTTTAATGAATGAGAAAGGCTGGGGAAAGGAAAAAGACCCCGGCCGCGCGATTGAGCTGTACGAGCAGGCATGCCGGGCCGGCGTGCCGGTGCATTGCAGGAACGTCGGCCGGTTGAGTGAAGGCGATTCCGGTTTTCCTGTCGATCCCGAACGCGCCGGGCGGGCTTATCAGCGGGCACTGGAGCTTGCGTTGGAACAGTGCGAAGAGAGAGTTGCCGAAAGCTGCGCGGTCGCGGGTTATCTGTATAAGGATGGCAAGGGAACCGGGGAGAACATGGAGCGTGCGCGTATGCTCTTAAGGAAGTCGTGCAAAATGGGATATTCCTGGGCGTGTAAATCGCTTTAAGAAATTAAAGCATAGACTCCAGACGTGAGTGTCCGAAATAATTTTAGTCATCACCCATTGATTGCAGGATATTACCGGATGAAAGCTGGAAAAGCCGGATAATTCATTAACAGCACCGCACTATCCGTTTTCCCGGTGTTAACAGCACCCCTGGCATCAGCCTTCGTGGCTTATTTAATTTTTCACAAGAAAAATGCAATTTTTTACAGCGGCCTAACAAATCCTGTCAATACTTCCATTTTTTCCGCGCCACTTAATTATGCTGACACATTTATTTTTAAGGTGTTAAGGTGCGGCGGAATTAATGCGTTCTTCAATCCACCCAGGCGGCTTTTGGCCGTACTTGAGTTAATCCGACCGCAATAATTTGCTTGATTTATCGAGCGGGCGGTTTTGGCAGTGCCTGCTGATGAGTCGGGTGTGCAGTAAAAAAACCATGAAAGTGGAGGGGATTCATATGAAAAAGTTCTTTAAGCTTGGAATGCTGCTGTCCGGCCTCATGCTGGCCGGCCAGGCATGTGCCGATATTGTCGTCCGCGCCCAAGGCACCAGCGGCCAGGAGTCTATCACGCTGCGCGTTAATAACACCGACGTCGAGACCTGGACGCTGACGACCACGATGCAGAATTACACCGCCTCAACCAGCCTGAGCGGCGGCATCACGCTTCACTTCACCAACGATGCCAGCGGCCGCGACGTGCGGGTCGATTACATCCAGGTCGACGGCGAGACGCGGCAGGCTGAGGGTCAGAGCATCAACACCGGCCTGTGGGCCAACGGTGCCTGCGGCGGCGGCAGCAACAGCGAGTGGATGCATTGCAACGGCTATATTGGCTTTGGTAACTATTCCGGCGGCGGCGCCAATACCATCATTGTCCGCGCCCGCGGTGTCGGCGGTCAGGAATCGGTGAGCCTGCAGGTTGGAGGCACCACCGTCCAGACCTGGACCATGACGACCGGCATGCAAAATTACACAGCCTCGACCAGCCTGAGCGGCGAAGTCCGGGTTGCCTTTACCAACGACAACGGTACCAGTCTCGACGTGCAGGTCGATTACATCCAGGTTAACGGCCAGACCCGGCAGGCTGAAAACCAGAGCATCAACACCGCCCTGTATGCCAACGGCGCCTGCGGCGGCGGCGGCAACAGCGAATGGATGCACTGCAACGGCTACATCAGCTTCGGCAATGTTTCCGGCAGCAGTTCCTCCTCGAGCAGCAGCTCGAGTTCAAGCAGTTCCAGCGGCGGCTGCGATTTGCCCAGCTCCCTGAGCTGGACGTCCAGCCAGCCGATAATTACGCCGAAGAACGGCAACGCATCGGTGAAGGATCCGACGATTGTTCAGAACAACGGTACATACCATGTATTCGCGACGGTTTATAACGCCGGCTATAAATCCATTTACCTGAACTTTACCGATTTCAGTCAGGCGGGAGCCGCGAATCATGTCAATTTCGCGCCCGGTGGAAGTCCCACGGTCGCGCCGCAAGTGTTCTACTTCGCGCCCCAAAACCGGTGGTACAACATTACGCAATGGCCCGGTCGATACTCGACCAATACGGATATCAATAATGTGAACGGCTGGAGCCCGCTGCAACCGTTGTTATCCGGAGAGCCCAGTAATTCGCTGGATTTCTGGGTGATCTGCAATGACACGCACTGTTACCTGTTCTTCTCGCGGGACGACGGCGGGTTGTACCTGAGCAAAACCACCATCGGCAATTTCCCGAACTTCAGCGGTTACACCACAGTGATGTCAGGCCCCCAGAACGTGCTGTTTGAAGCCGTCAATGTGTACAAACTGCAGGGTTTGAACAAATACCTGCTGATCGTGGAAGGCTGGCAATCGGGCCCGCGCTTCTTCAGAGCGTGGACCTCGAGCAGTCTGGACGGGCCGTGGACGGCGTACCGGACGTCGGAGTCCGCGCCCTTTGCGGGTTTGAGCAATGTCTCCTTCCCCGGTGGCCAGTGGACCAATGATATCAGCCACGGTGAAATGATCCGGGCCGGCAATGATCAAAGAATGGAAATCGACGCGTGCAATATGCGGTTTTTGTATCAGGGCCGCGACCCCAACGCGGGCGGGGATTACAATCTGTTACCGTACAGACTGGGTTTGATAACCGCCAATTAAGTTGATCCCGCTGCAAAAACCGTCTCCATTAGGGGGCGGTTTTTGCGTTTGTTGTAGTACAGATCCATCCGGTCGTTTCCAGCACCCCCTTGGCACTTGCCTTTGCGGGGTATTTAATTTTTAGCAGGAAAAATTCAATTTTTTACAGCGGCCTAACAAATCCTGTCAAAACTTGCATTTTTTTCCGCGACACTCAACTACGCTGACGCATTAATTTAAGGTGCGGTGAATTAAACTAAGTATTAATACGCTCCTTTTTCGAAACAAATTAACGGTTTTGAGGACATTGCCGCCAGGCGCCTTTGGCCGTTTTTTGAATGAGGGTCAAACCGCGCGCAACAATTCCCCGATTTGTCGAGTGAGACGGCTTTAGACAGTGTCGCCTGATGAATCGGGTGAAGCAATAAAACATCATGAATACGGAGGGGATTTTAAATGAAAATGTTCATTAAGCTCGGAATACTGCTGTCTGGCCTGTTGCTGGCCGGCCAGGGATTTGCTTCGTACAGCTGTACAGCGAACCTGGCAAGCCAATGGGGTAACGGCTATCAGATTGACGTGACGGTCACCAACGACGGCCCCGGGTCCATCAGCGGCTGGACGGTGCAGCTGAATTTCAGCGAACCGGCCAACGTGAGCAGCAGCTGGAATGTGACGGCAAGCGGCGGCAATACCTCGACACCGTCGTTCACCAACTGCTGCGGCTGGAACGGCAACCTGTCGCAGGGCCAGAGCACCACATTTGGTTTCCAGGGCACGCACGACGGCAGTTTTGTCATGCCGACCTGCTCAGGCAATGGAACTTCGTCCAGCAGCAGTTCAAGCAGTTCAAGCAGTTCGTCGTCGAGTTCCAGCAGCAGCTCTTCCAGTTCCAGCAGTTCCTCAAGTTCAAGCAGCAGCTCAAGTTCTTCGTCGAGCAGCAGCGGCGGCAACACGATTGCGGTCCGTGCCCGCGGCGTCACCGGCTCGGAATCGGTCAGCTTGCAGGTCGGCGGCACCACTGTCCAGACCTGGACCATGAGTACCAGCATGCAGGACTACACGGCTTCGACCAACCAGACCGGCGAAATCCGGGTCGCATTCACCAACGATGACGGCGCCGACCGCGACGTCCAGGTCGATTACATCGTGGTCAACGGTCAGACCCGTCAGGCCGAGAACCAGAGCATCAACACGGCCCTGTACGCCAACGGCGCCTGCGGCGGCGGCTCCAACAGCGAGTGGATGCACTGCAACGGCTACATCAGCTTCGGCAACGTTTCCGGCAGCAGTTCCTCTTCCTCATCGAGCAGCAGCTCGAGTTCGAGCAGCTCCAGCGGCGGAACTTTCTGCGATTTGCCAAGCTCCCTGAGCTGGACATCCAGTCAGCCGTTAATCGAACCGAAGAACGGCAACGTGTCGGTGAAGGACCCGACGATCGTTAATTACAATGGCAGGTATCATGTATTTGCCACGGTTTATAACAACGCGTATAGATCCATTTACTTGAACTTTACGGATTTCAACCAGGCGCCGTCCGCGACGCATACCAACTTCGCGCCCGGCGGCAGTTCCACTGTTGCACCGCAGGTTTTCTACTTCGCGCCGCAAAACCGGTGGTATCTCATTACGCAATGGCCCGGTCGATACTCAACCAACACGGACATCAACAATCCAAGCGGCTGGAGTCCTCTGCAACCCTTGTTATCCGGAGAGCCCAGTGGCACGTTGGATTTCTGGTTGATTTGTGATGACGCGAATTGTTACCTGTTCTTCTCACGGGACGACGGCGCGCTGTATCTGAGCAAAACCAGCATTGGCAACTTCCCGAACTTCAGCGGGTACACCACGGTAATGTCCGGCGCGCAGAACGTGCTGTTTGAAGCCGCGGCGGTGTACAAGGTGCAGGGTTTTAACAAGTACCTGCTGCTGGTGGAAGGCTGGCAGAACGGCCCGCGCTTCTATAGAGCCTGGACCTCGAGCAGCCTGGACGGGCCCTGGACGGCTTACAAGACGTCGGAATCCGCGCCCTTCGCGGGCTCCAACAATGTCTCCTACCCCGGAGGCAGGTGGACCAACGATGTGAGTCACGGTGAAATGATCCGGGCCGGCTATGACCAAAAGATGGAAATCAACGCGTGCAATATGCAGTTTTTGTATCAGGGCGTTGCTCCCAACACTGGCGTGGAATACAACCTGTTGCCGTACAGGCTGGGCTTGTTGACCGCGAATTAAGTTAATCTCCCGCTCAAAAGGAGCCGCCCCTATTTGGGGGCGGCTTTTTTTTGGACTAAGTTAAATAGATATGAATTAAAGGTTGGTGTAGATTTGGTTGAATCGAATTATCGACTACGCGTGAGGGCAAAAAGGCTTGATGAACGCACGCATTATGGCTGACTGCAATTCTGCAGGCCGGACACGGATGTCTGCCGGATGAGTACGGTCGCCGCCGGCACACCCTACGGCGCATGGCGGAACAAGCGCGCGATCTGGTCTTGGGCGCTGTACGACTTCGCCAACTCATCGTTTACCACACTGGTTGTCACCTTCGTCTACGCGACCTATTTCACCCAGGGAATCGCGGCCGATCCGATACACGGCACGGCGCTCTGGTCGCGCGGAGTGACGATCACGGCGCTGGTGGTCGCGTTGTGTTCGCCGGTGCTGGGTGCGATCGCCGACCGCGGTGGCTATCGCAAGTTGTTCGTGGTAGTGGCGACGTTGATTTGTGTCATTGCCACCGCAGCGCTGTACACTGTATTGCCGGGGCAGGTCATGGCCGCGCTGGTGCTGCTGGTGATTGCCAACATCGCCTATGAACTCGCCGGCGTATTTTACAACGCGTTCCTGCCGGATCTGGCTCCGCCAGACCGGATTGGTACCCTGTCCGGTCTGGGTTGGGGGCTCGGCTATATCGGCGGGTTGCTGGCGTTGGCCGTCGCGCTGCTGACGCTGGTGCAGCCCGAAACCCCCTGGTTCGGTTTTTCAGTACAGGACGGCGAGAACATTCGTGCGACCAACCTGCTCGTTGCAATCTGGTTTCTCGTGTTCAGCGTGCCGCTGTTGTTGTGGGTTCCTGAAAACAAGCCGAGGGCGCCGGTGTCGAGCCGGGTGATCGTCGAAGCGTTTGCGCAGCTCAAGCGCACGCTCATCGAGGTGCGCAGTTATCGCCACCTGCTGCGTTTCCTGCTTGCGCGTCTGCTCTACAACGACGGCCTGGTGACCGTGTTTGCGTTCGGCGGGATCTATGCGGCGGGGACGTTCGGTTTCGATTTTGAAGAGGTGCTGTTGTTCGGCATCGTCATCAATGTCGCCGCCGGCCTCAGCGCGGCCGCGATGGGCCTTCTCGACGACCGGATCGGCGGCAAGCGCACGATCATCATCTCGCTGTTCGGCCTGATCGCGGCGAACCTGCTCGCGATCCTCGCGACCAGCGCGGTATGGTTCTGGGTGGCGGGCGTATTGATCGGACTGTTTGTCGGGCCGAACCAGTCGGCGAGCCGCTCGCTTATGGGACGGTTCGTGCCGCGCGAACTGGAAAACGAGTTCTTCGGCTTCTTCGCCTTCTCCGGCAAGCTCACGGCTTTCATCGGCCCGCTGTTGCTCGGCGTGCTCACTGATGTCTTCGACTCGCAACGCGTGGGTGTATCGATCGTGGTGGTGCTGTTCGCGCTGGGGCTGGTGCTGTTGTTGCCGCTCGACGAACGTGCCGGAAGCCGGGTCAGAGCGCCGCAACACGGAAAAGGCCTTTAAATCCTTTGTAAAAGAAGTTACTGTGGGGTTCGATTGGTATGCAAGGGCTATGGAGGCCCTTCTAATTGAAACGGAGAGTTGCATGACAAGGAGGAACGAGAATGTCAAAACAACACTTTGGCGAAGCTTATGGTGCAAATCCTGCTGAGAACTATGAGCGTTTTTTCGTTCCTGCCATTGGAGCGCCCTTAGCAAAGAACCTCATCCGCCTCGCCGCAATTCAACCAGGCGAACGGGTGCTTGACGTTGCTTGTGGCACGGGCGTTGTGGCGCGACTTGCGGCAGAGCAGGTTGGGGTCGAGGGGACAGTTGCCGCCGTCGATGTCAATCCCGGTATGCTCGCGGTTGCCCGGTCAACCATACGGCCGGACATATCTATCGAGTGGCACGAGGCGAATGCCGAGGCGATGCCACTGCCCGATGAGGCATTCGACGTCGTGCTGTGCCAGATGGGGCTACAGTTCGTGCCCGACAAGCCAGCCGCGTTACGGGAGATGCGGCGTGTCGCGGTAACCAACGGCCGCATATTCCTGAACATGCCGGGACCGGCCGGAGCAATCTTCGCTATCTTGTCAAATGCGCTTGAACGTCACATCGGCTCCGAGGCTGCCGGTTTCGTGCAGCACGTGTTTTCGCTACACGAAACCGGCGAGATCCAACAGCTCATGAGTGCCGGGGGTTTTCGTGATGTGCATGTAGAAGCGAATACCGGGACATTGAAACTCCCAACGCCAAAAGAGTTTCTCTGGCAGTATGTGTCGAGCACGCCACTTGCCGGAGTGGTAGGAAAGGCGAATGAGTCTGCATGCGCCGCACTGGAGCAAGAGGTCCTCTCAGAGTGGCGAGAGTATGAGGAGAATGGCGCATTGATGTCTCCTCAGCGTATAGTTGTAGTTAGCGCTCGAAAGTAGACTGACAAATCCGGAACCGTCAGTGATTTCGTTGTTTCCTGCTGTCAATGCACTTTCATAAGATTATTCGAGGATTCGCCATGCTCATTGAGCATGATGCGTGCAAACCATAGTAAAGGCGCTTGCCCATGAAAGTCACCGGCTGTGCGCGGGCGTTGCAGATAATAATCGATATCCCGGCTTTGCCCTGTGCCCACGCAGACTTCGTGTAATTTGCCGTCTTTGTCCACGTAGGTGACGAGTGCCGCCCATGCCTTTTTGTAGGCGTTGGAATATTTCTTATCGAGCAGAATGCCTTGTTTCACCCCTGTTGCCATGGAAAAGCCGAACATGGCGGTTGAAGAGGTTTCCTTCCACGATTCGGGCTTGTCGATCAATTGCCGCCACATGCCGTCGTCGGCCTGGTAGGTGAGCAGCGCCTTCATCATTCTTTTGTAACCGCTCGCTATCATTTCATAACGCGGATGATCCCGGGGCAGTTCCGATAGCAGTTCCGCCAGGCCCGCGGCCACCCAGCCGTTGCCCCGGCCCCAATAGAAAGGCGCGTCCTTCCCATGATAAAAGAGGCCGTTTGCCTGTTGTAACTGCCGCAAATAGGCTTCGGTTTGAACAGCGGCGCGATCCAGATATTTGCTATCCGCCGTAGCCCGGTACGCCTGGACCTGCAGGCTGTTAATCATCCACACATCGTCTATCCAATAGCGTGTCTGACGGGTCAGTCCATCCTTACGCGGTTTGAGCCACTGTGCATCCGCCAGTGCCAGCCCTTCTTTCAACTTACGCTCGTCTTGATCAACAAGGTAGAGTTCCAGCGGCAGAATGCCGTAAACGTTTGCATCCACATGATCGGCGGAGAGCAGATCCCCGGTGCCCGGGACATCCCGGTAACGGCGTGAAAGCGCCTTCAACAGTCCGCTATTATGAGTCGCCTTCGCAAATTTCAGCGCCCCGTAACCCATCGCCGCTTCCGCATAGTGAATGCCTGTGAAGTGGTACGTCTCATACATCATGTAGTGCTTGCGCGATAACAATTCGTTAATCGCCAATTTGGCGATTCCGGCCGGGGGTTGGCCTGTTATCCCTTCCTGCGCGACGCAGGCGTGTCCAAGAAATACCAGCAACAACGATGAAACGGCGAGTTGGACCGGGCGCATATCTGAGTTCCATGTTTCACGATTGAATTGATAAGATATTATCATTTTTAAATCCGGGGCATGGTGCTATGAACGGATGTGTGGGACTGGCGTGGCGGCGAGTAGGATGCGCAGAGGGACGGATTCGCGAAATAAAACATAACTGTTTGATTTACAAGGAGCGGATCGGCCGTCTGCGCCTGGAGTCAGATGTTTGAGGCGGCGGGAAGGCTTTTTGGGCTTTTTCTGTAGAAAAAGTTAGTGTAGATTTCGGTAGGCATGCAAGGATTATGGGAACGTCTCCCATTGATAGGGCAAACCGGGATCTCAGATCAATGTCCATAAAGCAAGGGTTTGTCGAGTGTTTCGATAAGCTCGTAAACCGGGTGGATTATTTCCTTCTTACTCAAAGAAAAAAATACGCGTCAGGAGAATTGAATAGATGAATACGAAACCTGTATTTGCGGTAATTATGTTGATTTGTTTGGGAGGCTGTGCGTCAGGCGGCGCGACATTCAGCTCGAAGATTAATGCTGAAAACATGATACCCATAAAGAAATTGTTCTTTCTGACCAATGCCAAAAACAAATACTTCAATGAAACATTAAATGCGGGATTTGAGACGTCTTTAAAGCAAAATCTGGATACATGCGGAGTCGATGCCCTGATATACCAGTACGATAAAATGGACTTGGATTTTAAAGCCAACCTCAAGAAATCCATGGACGAATATGCGCCGGATGCGCTTATGACGATGAGGTCCAACGGGGGAAACGTTGTTACCGGCAGTGGGGGAAACAGCGGCACACTTTACTTTGATCTGCATATTGTCGATGCGCAAACTCAGAAGGTAATTTGGATATCGCGATTGGGCTACAGATTTTTAACCGCCAATATGTTTTCGAGCGACAGAGCGTCTGGCGAAAGACTTGGCGATGAGCTGTATAACCGTCTTGTTACAGACGGCATTTTGCAGGGCTGCCAATTAAAAGCCGGCAAATCGAAAGCCAGGTCCTGACCTATCGCACTGGCGAGCAAGGCGAGTCCGCCTTACGTCGAAAGAGAACAGTATTGTCCAGCCGCCGCTCACTGTATTTCGCGGACGCGAAATACAGTGAGCGGGCTTGTGGCGGCAGGTCATTATTGACAATCTCTCCGGTATACCTGATTCGGTTTTTGCCCGGGCTGCGAGGATGAAACAAAGAGAACTGCTTAAATGGCGAACATGAATAATAGACTGGTTTATGTAATTGTTTTGTCGGCGCTGCTTTTAACATCGTGTGCCGGTCCGGCGCAAAGAGGCCGGATAAGCGAAAAAGCTCTGAGGCAACAAATTGAATACCATGATGAAGAGGCCCGGAAAGCACGGTCAGTATTCAACGACAGGGCGGAAAAATATCACGAATGCATGGCAAATAAATTGCGCAACAGGTACAGAAAAATAAACTGTGACTTCCTGGACTTTGTGGCCGATGTATTGTTTGGACCTTTTGAGTATCCGGAAAGTCATGAATGCTAGAGGATGATAACCTTTAACCTATCCGGCGGCCGATACGTGCCCATCATCGTTCTGGAAAGGTATAAATTAGCATTCCTGTCCGCCTCCTGGCTATTTTTCGGGTTGATTCAACCTTTTGGGTCGCCGCCGTGTCTTTGGCGAATATCAACCGATTAATCCTTAAGGAGGAACCGATGTTAAGACTAATAATAAGTGTTATTGCGGTTTTGTGGCTGGTTGTTTCAGGGCCGTTATATGCCCAACATATGTATCTTGATGGGGCGCTGGGCAACTCAAACGTTGAGGAAGAAGATTCGGATTTAGAAGGGGATGGTACATATTTCCGGCTGGGTCTAGGCCATCAATACTCCGATGCGGTTGCATTCGAAGGAGGCTATTGGGACCTGGGCGAGGCCGAAGACGGTATTTTCACGGCGTCGGCGGACGGTTTGTACTTTGCAGTGAAGGCTATATCGAAAACCAGCGAATCGATGCACTTGTATGCCAGGGTTGGCATTTATATGTGGGATGCAACGAGGTGCGCGGGAGGTTTCGGCTGTGTAGATGACGATGGTTCCGATCCATTTTTTGGCGGCGGTATCGGCTTCGCTGCCGGCCAGGGTATGTTTAATGTTGAGTTGCATCTGTTCGAGCTGGGCGATTACGATGTGCAGACAATTGGCGCTTCGTACACGCTGCCGTTTGGGGGCTAGCCTGATTTCTCTGGCATCCGGAGGCTCCATTGGCAGGGGGTCTCCGGGTTTGCCGATGTCCATCAAAGGTTTCTTATTAAGATAACGATTGCTCGAACTCGGGCAACGATTCGTTGTCAGCTTGATTAGGTTCTCGTCATCAGCTGCCGATCGGAATTGTTACGATCGATACGACACGGAGGTTAAGGTATGGGCAAATCACCCGGGCATCGGAAATGGCCGGATCACAAGGTACGGGAGAATCCACTCAGTCAAAGAATCCAGGTGGCAATCGACGGCGAAATCGTGGCTGATTCCGACAACGTCGTTAAGGTCGAGGAAG
>DASVCP010000177.1:0-8163 GCA_036381555.1 Gammaproteobacteria bacterium | reverse complement strand
ATAATTTTATTAAATGCGCCCTGGTTTATTCAATAAAACCCGGTTGTATAGGCGGGCATGATTCGCTCGACAGGCCGAATGCCTGGTATATGCAGGGCGATTACGCCGCCAGGTTTGGAGGGATAAATAACTGGTTTCTGTCGGAAAACAGCGATCAGATCAGGAGCGCCATGTTAAAAATCTCCGAGGCGACTGATAGAATAAGAGCCGGAAAATCGTCCGCGATTGACGATGATGTGTTAAAGAAATGGGTTGAAAATGCAAAGTCTTCTTTTGACGCCCATGTCCTGAGATTCGTTCGGGCGCACCCCAAAACCGATTTTCATATGATCTTTCCGCCTTATTCCCGTATCCGTTACGCTCAGTGGCATCAGCTTAAGCTGCCACAGGCGTTTGCGCATGAGGCCATGAACCGCTATTTGGCCGAGCTATCCGTGATGCTGCCGAATCTGTACGTTTATGGGTTCGAGGATCAGGAGTTTGTCGATAATATCGCCTACTATAAAGATACCGGTCATTATCACTATGATATAAACAGCATGATGCTTAGAGCCATACGTGACGGCAATCATTTGCTGCGGCCGGATATGATCGACGAATACCTGAAAACGGCGCGCTCGAGAGCGCATGAATTCAATTTGCTCGGTCTTGGGGACATGATTGATGCCTATTTACAGCACGGCGAAGAACTTTAGGGCGTTTGAAGCTCCGTGAATAGGGTTGCTGGCGAATTTGATGAAGCATTGGGAAAAGGGCCGGATTCCGGTTACCTGATACAAGTGTAGGAGCACGAGGAGCAAGTTCCTGACAATGCAGGCGACATATGGCAATCGAGTGGGAGTTGTAATTCCAACCCGGGGGCGCGCACGGCTTGTCTTACGGGCCGTTAAAAGCGTGCTCGCGCAGACCCATACCGATCTCGAAGTGATAGTCGTTCTGGATGGGCCCGATGATGAGACAGTATCAACTTTGTCGGCAATTGACGACCCGCGGTTGCGGGTTGAAGTGATGCCACAGCGGGGGGCCTCTGCCGCCCGTAACCGGGGCGTTCAGCTGGCCAATACGGACTGGGTGGCATTCCTCGATGACGACGATCTTTGGCGTCCCGGGAAGCTTGAGATGCAGTTAATGCTGGCAAAGAGTTCAACGGATGCCTTGCCTATAGTTTCATGCCGCTCACTCAATGTTTCGCATCAAACCGCGAGCCCCTATCCTCTACGAATACCACTGCCGAACGAGCCTGTTTCGGAGTTTCTGTTTTCAATGCGAGGGTGGCCGCCACGACACGGTGGAATACAAACGCCGACAATTCTTGCGCCGCGTATTCTTTTTAAACGGCTTCTCTTCGATGAAACTCTTCCAAGACATGAGGACTGGGACTGGCTGCTGCGAGCGGTTCAGATTCCCGGAAGCGCACTGCTGTTCCTGCCTGAGATTCTGGTTGAAGTAGACAGGTTTTCCTCTCTCCAACGGTTAAGTAGCCTTCGCGACTGGCGCTACTCGTTTAATTGGATTCGTGCCCGTTATGATCTTGTGACGAAGCGTGCTTATTCCGGGTTCCTGCTGACAGTGATCCCGGCCTTTGCGGCTCGCGGCGGCGCGGGCTTTGGCGAATTTCTGCTGCTATTGAAAGAGGCCGCCATGCGGGGGCAACCCAACTTGATACAGCTGACGGTATTTGCAATCTGGTGGTTGTTGCCGCTGCGGTTGGTGAATTGGACGGGAAAAATGCTTGTAAAGGCCAAGTCCGGTTAAGTGAGTAAATGTGCAAGATGCGCCTCGGCCACTTTGTTTGGTGCAAAATCACGTGCACGCTGTATTACCGGCGCAGGATTGTAGGGGGTCGCAAGAGCTTCCTGCATCGCATTGGCCAGCCTGACCGGATCGCCTACCGGAACAAGCCGGCCGTATCGCCCGCCGTCTAACAGTTCCCGAGGTCCTGAGCGGCAATCGGTTGAAACGATATTGGCGCCGAGCGCCATCGCTTCCAGCAGTGCAACCGGCAGTCCTTCCCATCGGGACGAGAGCACGAACAAGCTACATGCTCGTATCCAGGGATAGGGATTGGCCACTACGCCGGGCATCGAAACCTGTTTATCCAGTCCCAGTTCTCGTACGTCGGCTTCGAGAAGCTTTCTTTGCGGACCTTCGCCGAGAATCACCAGCCGTAGATCCCGGTGTCTCGTCAGTCGATAGAACGCGTTGATCAGGGTTCCAAAGTCCTTGGTTGGAACCAAGCGGCCGATGGAAAGGATCACCGGTAAATCCGGCAAATCGAGCCAGACATTTCCAGTGTTTGCGCCGGCGTCCGCGTTCAACTTTTCGGGATCGACAGGATTGGGAATGATCTCGATCAACGGCTGTGGAATTTTGCTGATATTTACCAGATCGGCGGCCGCTGCTTCGGAAACGGTGATAATCTTGTTTGCCGTCGGATATAGGCAAGACACCAGGAAGGTTCGCAGCCGTCCTTTCAGATTGGGAGCGGTGTTTTCATGCCGCATCACCAGTCTTGCCCTGGGGCAGGCCAGTTTGCGTGCAACCGCAGTTACTAGGTTGGCGCCTGTAATACTTGTCAGGATTGCCGCAGGCTTTTGTTTTCTAAGCTTAATCAGCATGCATAACAACGCCAGCGGGGGTAATAAAAACCGCGGTGTCCACCGGGGCAGAAGCGTGATGCTGGAAACCTGTTCAGGAAGTTCTCCGGTAAGCGGACCGCCGCCTCGAATAATTACAAAAAAGATTTCATGGTGAGTGCGGGCCAGGTTCGCCGTCAAGGTCAACATGACACGTTGAGCGCCTCCGCAATCGAGATCCGGAACGACCAGCATCAGTTTAGCCATAACGACATCCGAGAGTTGCCGAATCCGGTTTTGACTGTTTAGATCTGCCGTGCATGCGGTAACTTCAGGACTTTCTTGGCGAGGATACAAGGATCTGGTGATACTCGGGAATCAGTTTTTCCCAAGTGTATCTCATACCTAATGCAGCGGCATTTTTCGATATAGTGTTTCTTGTTTCGTGAGCTAATCTCATGACCTTGAGAATCGCCTTTTCAAGTCCATCGGAAGAGTCCGACTCAAAAACAAAGCCGTTCGTTCTGTTATCCAATAGGGTTTCCGCACCCGAAAGATCGCTCGCGATCACGATTTTGCCGTAATACAAGGCTTCCATTAATACGAGCGGAAAGCCTTCCGAATCGCCGTCTGCGGTGATGATTGACGGAATACAAACCATACCCGCTTGTTCATAAAGGTTATTTTTTTCGTTGCCTGATATATGGCCTATAAACTCCACACGCTCGGATATGCCCAGTGTACGGCTCAACTCTTCCAGGTTTTTTCTCTCCGGGCCTTCGCCCGCAACAATCAGGTGAACCGGTTCTTTTTCCCGGGCATGTATTTCTGCTATAGCCCGGATCAGTCGATCAACCCCTTTTTTCTCTACGAGCCTTCCTATAAACAGGATTTGTTGGACACCGGTTGCATGCTCGCCTGTGGGTTCCGGATTGTGACTGTTTGCCGGCGGGCAGGCAATGCCCATGGGAATAATTTTCAACTTTCGGGCGTAGGGTTCTTGCCACTCATCGTCCGAGAAAAACCCCGCCAGTTTTTTTGCCGTTCTTTCGGATACCGCCGTGTAGGCAAAGGATTTACGGCATACCCATTTCACCAGTTTTCCTGAAAACGGTAAACGCTTCAGAACTGATACATCCGCCGCATGCGTGGTGAAGATAAAAGGTATCCCCAGTAAAAGGGAGACAATGGCCGCGTTGATCGCCTGCGGTGTAAACCAATGGGCATATATCAAGTCAGGTTTTGTTTTTCTTGCCAAGCGCAGCAGTGAAAGCCCGTGAAACAGCCAGAAAAAGGGGACTTGAAGGTATAGCCATTTGTTGCATCTCAACGCCGGCAGGATGCCTCTTCCTGTGAGTAACTCCAGTCGTCGGGGGAAAAAATAGTGGAACCTGGTTTCAAGGTACGGCTTGTCCCGTGTTTGCGTTCGGCAGGTACGGTTGTGGAAATCATGCGGGGCATGAACGTAAATGGAATAATCAGGATACAGTTTTTTTAAATATATGGCCTGCTTTTGCACAAAGTCAGGAGTGGGGTCGTGGTCATGGGCCGGAAATGTGGAGGTGGTGATCAATAGTTTCATGCTTCGGTTCGGCCAATGTTAACTTTTTAGCGTACCTTTTGGCGTTCGTGCCGGCAAACGAAAAACTGGGGATACAGGAGTGTCAATCGTAAACGATACCTTCGGTTGCGGCAATTCGGCGATAATTTCCTATGCTTTATAGTGACGAATTTCATGCCGTTGCAAATTCGTGTTCAATCCCTTACGTTGCTTTTGTATATCAATGCAGTGATCTGTTCGGAAATCAACCCCATCATGAATACGATAAAACTGGCGCTGATGAGTAATGCGCTCATATTGGTAAAACGATTCATGGCGCCGAACGTGTAGACATACCAACCCAGGCCTAGCAGTAGGAAGGCGAGTGCGGCCGGAAAGAATAACTTGAGCGGCGAATACAGCGTGCCGATTTTAAAAATGATCAACAGGAACCGCACGCCGTCCTTCCAGGGCTTCAAGTGGCTATTGCCTTCGCGCTGGGCTGCGTTGATGGGTTCATAGGCAACCGAATATCCGGCGCGGAAAAATGCCATGGTGATAGTGGTGGGATAGGAGAAACCGTTGGGCAGCAGGTAAAGGAACTCACGAAATTTGCCGGCATGAACGGCACGAAAACCCGACGTCAGGTCCGCTACGTGTTGCCCGGTCATGTAGCTGGCCAGAAGATTGTAAAATCGGTTTGCCAGGCCGCGGCTGAGGCTGGCGTGGGAGCGGTTCCTCCGCGCGCCGACCACCATGTCGTAGGTTTCCAGCCGGGTGAGCAGGCGCGTAATGTCGGCAGGGTCGTGCTGCCCGTCGGCGTCCATAAAAACCAGGGTGCTGCCGGTGGCGCCGCGCGCACCGCTTTTGATGGCTGCGCCATTTCCTTTGGCATAGGGGTGGCTGATGACGCGTGCGCCGGCTTGTTCGGCAATGGTCGCGGTATCGTCGGTCGAGCCGTCATCCACGACGATGACTTCGGCATCCGGCAGGTGCTCGCGTATCTGTTTGATAACCGACCCGATTGAGCGGGACTCATTTTTGGCGGGCAGGATAACGCTAAGCTCGGCGCTCATCTTAATTTCCTGAATAGCGAGTGGTTTGATTGTCTGTAATTGACTCGAGTTGTTTTTCGAATAAGGCCAACTGGCGGTTCCAGACGATCTGCTGGATCGGTTGTTTGGGCAAGTGCCGCCGGGTCATATCGATAAATGCCTGCCCCAGATCGGGTCGGCCGGCGTCAATCAGAACTTCAAGCGCGAGATGCAGTCCTTCAAGCGAAGGCCGGATGCGCAAGGATTTTTCAATATAGGTCATGGTGCGGTTGAAGTCATGATCAGCAATCGCGAGTTCGATAAGCACTGTATATAAATTATGCAGGGTGGTGTGTGAGCGGGCGTAGGCGCGATTTTCCAGTGCTTGCAAGGCCAATCGTTCAACCGTTTCAAAACTTACTCCCCGGCAGGATGTTTTTAACAACAGACGTTGCAGCTCGACAAGATTCTCTGGCAGTTCGGCGTCCAAGCTGATGTTTTCGGCATGAGCAAGAAGGTCCTCGGCCCGTTTGGCATGATCCCGGTCGGGATGCAGGGCGCAGGCGATGGTCAACGCTTCAACGCCGACACCGGGGTGGCGTTCAGGGTTATGGGCGTAAATTTGGTCAAGTGTTCGCAAGGCTGCTCTATAGTATCCGTACTTGTGCAGGTAATATACAAGATGCAAATTACTTCGCACTGAATCGGGCCTGTGAATGGCCCACATTTCCGCGGCGAGCGCGGCTTGTCCCCAGAGCGAGGTAAAGTAAAACAGCGATCCTGCAAGGATCAGAATGTAGCCGGTCAGCAGTGATCGGGCAACTTTCACGGCTCCCGGCTTCATGTTCCAGACAGAGGCAGTCACGGCGTACACCGGTCCGATCAGGGCAATGTAATTGCGATGCGCAAAGTAAAGTTCGAGGTTTAGTACCGTGGATTCCAGCAGGTGCGCACCCAGGTACCAGAAGACTGCAAAGGCGAACAGCGGCAGTCGTGGCCGCAGTCGCAGTGCCAAGCCGGTTACAACGACCCAGGCGGCGACGGCCACCAGGGTGACGGGTTGGAATAACGACGGTGAGGCTTTCAAATGGTCGTGAAAAGGCGCCAGCTGTGAAGGAATCGGCACAAAGGCATGGAACAGATACATCCAGAGAATTTCCGCCTCGGTCCACAGGCGCTGTCCGGCAGAGAATCCGCGATACATCGCGGCTTGTTCGGAATAAGGAAGCCGGCTCGCCATGAAGCCCAGCAGAACAATCAGCGGCCCAACCAGGAACAACCACCCCCACAGGCGCGAAGCCGACGATGTTCTGAAGATACTGGCTGGCGCCAGAGTGAGTTCGATCACCAGCACCAGCACGGGCAGCAGTGCGCCGTTTTCCTTGCTTAGCACAGCCAACCCGGTCCCCAGAACGACACTGGCTGACATCCCGGCCAGCATTTTTCGAGGGGATTCGGCAAGCCTGACGCGGGCGGCCAGATAGCCGAGTAATCCCGCGAGCATAAAAGTGGCGCTGAGGGTGGTCATGCGCTGTACGATGAACAGCGAGCTGGAAGCCAGCAGGGGGATCGTCAGCCAGAAGGCACTGCCTAGAACAGCCGTCCAATAAGCATCCCGCTTCTGCATGCCGCGGAAGCGGCCGAACCACAACAAACACCAGGCCAGCAACGCTCCGTTTAGGATGTGCAGCAGTATGTTGGTTTGAAGGAAAACTTCAGAATGTTCGGGCCAGGCATAGGCTTGCAGGCTGAAGCTTGCCAGGGCGAGCGGCCGCCCCAGCGGTCCGGCGTCACCCGCAAAAATAAATCGAAGGGCGGAATCCCGGTCGACCACACTGGCAAGATCGCCCAGGTTTCCCCGGTCGTCAAAGTGTGAACCGCCCGTCCTGGCCGGCCAGTACAGCGTGACCACGGTAACCAGGATCAGCGGCAGGATTAACGCTTTGAGGATCTCAAACCTCGAGTAGTCCATGAACCTGGAATTAGTGTGGGTTAGAGATGAGCCTCCGAATCAAAAAGCCCCGGGAGGAATGTTCCGGCCGGGGCTATGATCAGATTGATTTGATTCCAAAGTTCAGTGGCGGTTCAGCCGGGAGTTATCTGTTGTGCCCCACGTGCTGTCGCATATTCATTCAGCACCGCCACTTGCTCCATTAATTGCGGCATGCGGCCGGGAGGTATTTTTCAGCCATGCTGCCGCCACACTCCCATGTGGCGCTGCCGGTGCTCATTGAGCCCGAAAGCGTCAATGTCTGTCCATCAATCAGCGTATGCGCGCCCTGGGGTGAGGTGCTGCTGAACAGGGCGGTGATGGTGCCCGCATTGGTTCCGGTCCGGGTCACGGTGACGGCCTTAACGTAGCTGCCGGTGATAGTCGTGTTAGTCGACAGACCAGCGTCATCGTTGTTATTCGGGAAGATGCCGAAGTTCTGGTAGTACTCGGTGACGGTGGTACGGGCGCCGCCGGCCAGGCTCATGCCTTCGGAAACCTGGGCGCGGATGGTGTAATCCTGGTAGGTTGGCAGAGCGATCGCGGCCAGGATGCCGATAATCGCGACCACGATCATCAATTCGATGAGTGTGAAGCCTTGTTGCAATCTTTTCATGAGAATCCTCCGTGGAAGCACGAGTAATTTCGAGTAAACACTTACTGAGCAAGTTTTGCACCACTTTCGAATTTTAGTGTTAACCTTTTGTTTTCTATAATTTTTTATTAGATGTGGCTGGTTTTGGGGCAGGTAAAATATCGAAAGTAGTGCCACTTATTGTCAGTTCCTGACAAGGGTTTTGTCACCTGTTTCCTCATTGGTCACTGTTCCCTCTTTCGGGCAGAACTTTGAACAAAAACTGCTGCTCATCTGCAACCACCAGTTGGACCCGCTCTGATTGGAGCAGAAACATAAGCAGGTTTGGATAGGTGCCGTCCAGCGCGATCCAGTCTGCATTGAACTCGTTCCGGATAACTGAAACCGGGTCTTCGAGTGTTGCCGGACTGTCGTTGTAAAAAGCCCAC
>DASVCP010000176.1:0-5558 GCA_036381555.1 Gammaproteobacteria bacterium | reverse complement strand
CTTGAGGCTTGCGAAGTTAGAATTCTGTATTGATTCAATGCATCGTTCAGCAGGGTTACGGTGGTCGCTTCCGGTTTCGCCGGGTCCGGCCCCGGCGTGTCGATGCCGTTCTCCGCGGCATAGCGGATCAAGGCCCTGACTTCCTTGATATCGATCTGGCTGTCAATATCCGTTTCCCGCCCGATGCTCCAACTATACAGTTTTCCGCTCGCCGCCATTGCGGATTGAACCATGTTTGCGACCGACATACGCTTCTCCCGTTGTTATATGTCTGTTTCCATAAATCCCGGAAATTTGCCGCCTATGTTTTCCGGAACCCGCCATCGATCTCTTAACTTTCGGCCAGGAAGGGAAACAACCGGCAAACCGGCTTATATCAACCGATTGCAAGTGTAATTTAAAAATTCGCGGGGGGAAACAAGGATTTTTCCTCGGTTATACGATTCGTTATCGCTTCTCTACCGGTTCATCAGGTCGCGGGGGCCAAGGTTCGAATACATGCCGAACCCTGCCCCCGGCCTGACCGACACTCCCTGGAAAAAACAGCATTGCGTTATATCGAAACGCGGTCTATTTCTTGTTGTAATTGCCGGCGCCGTTGTTCGTTATCCATTGTTTCCCGCCGTTTACGTTCCAGTTCCGCCCGCCTGTCATGCAGAATCCGGGTCAGATGCGAATGCCACTGCTCGCAGTCGCTTTGCGTGTCGGGCCAGTCCATGCAGCGCTTGAAGTTGTCTTTTGCCTCCGAAACGCGGTTCTGGTAGTAGCTTCCCAGCGCGTCCAGGTACCATGCCGTGCCTTCCTCATTCTCCAGGCCACCCCGCTTAATCGCAGCCCGGCAGTAGCGTTGCGAATCTGTCCAGCGTTCCTCCTGAAAGGCGATCTGGCACAGGCGCAACCAATATTTGCCGTTATCCGACAGTTTTGCAGCCTGCTGTAAGGCGGACTCCGCCCGTGAGCGTTCGCGCGCCTGTAACCAGGCGTCGGCCAGGACGCGCCAATGCTGTTCATCCGGCTTGACGTTGTCACCTTCAAGCGCATGATTGAAAATGGACGCGCCTTTGAACGGATAGTCGAAGTAACGGTATAACTGCAATAACCCGTCGAGATCGGTCTCTCGTGGAAGCAATTGATTTTGATAGGCAATCGATAAGACCGCCAGCGACTCGAGCTCGCGGTTCAACTCCCGGTAAACCGCGCTCAGTTGTAAATAATATTCCTTCCGATGCGGCCATAGGCTTAACGCCTCCTCCAGAATTCCGGCAGCATCGGGGTAATTCCTGTTCTTAAAATAAATGGAGACCAGCAGTTGATACCAGTTTTCCCTGGGCTTGCGCTCGGGAGAACTGCGCAGCAGATCCATGCCTTTCAGGGCGAAACTCAGCGCTTTGTCCATCCGCCCGGTCAGGGCATAAATCTGCGCGGCGGTGAAGTGACTTTGAATGTCCGGATGCTGTTCCAGCCCGAACCATACTTCAATGTGCTCGATCGCGCCGGCATAGTCCTCCAGCAGAAAATACAGGTAAAACAGGCGCTGGTGCAGCTGATTGCGTGAAGCCGATTCCAATGCGTCGAGTTTCAGAGCCTGTTCGGCTGTCTCCGCCGCCCGGCGGTACTGTTCCAGGCCCATATGAGCGACCGTCTTCAATTCCAGCATCTTGGCCTTGTCATAGTCGCTCAGATCGTCATGGCGCGATTGAATGGCATTCAATATTATCAGTGCCTGGTCATAATGTTCGTTTAACAATGCCTCCTGAACTTCGAACATGGTTCTGGACAGCGAAGTCGACAATGTCTGGTTTTTGCGTCGGTCGTGCCCGTCATCGCTGTCCTGCTGAGAACAGGCGCCTCCGCTGAAAGCCAGAAGAAAAACGACGCTGGTGAGAGTTACCTTATGGTTTTTGCAAATCATGATCTTTATCCCGCTGCAATATTCACGGTCATTGCGGCTCTTCGAGAACAAACTGAACCAGCTCACGCATGTTGTACTGTGGAACGGGCTGACCGTCGACGATCTTCGGTTGGTACTTCCAGCGCTTGATGGCGCGCAACGTTTCACGATCGAAAGTTCCTTGCGGTTCCGATTCGATCACCCGCGCATTGGTCACGGCGCCGCCGGCCGTGATGGTGAACTCAACCATCACCCAGCCTTCGATACCCCTTATCAGCGCCGATTGAGGGTACTGCGGTGGAACACGGATTATCGGCGTCGCCCGACGGTCGGCATTTGCGCCGAACAGGTTTTGTCCATTTTCAAAATCCCGAATATCGACAAGCAGGGCATCGTCGTTTGTCACGGCCTGCGGCCGGGTCCTGGGAATCGCCGGCGGCGGAGGCAATTCCTCCTGAACCGGTTTTTTTCGTTCCACGCGATTCTTCTCCTCGGACGCCTCCTCGCGCTTATGCCGGGTAATATCGATGGCCACGTCGACCACTTCATCCGCTGGAACATCGGCTCGTGGAGTAATCAAAAAGGCCATTAGCAGGAACAACAGAATGGTCATGGCCGTGGCGGCCAGCGACCAGAATATTTTCATGCCGGTTGACACCCATCTTTCATTTGTTTCCGAAACGTCTTTGTCTGCCATTGTTGGAGTCATGCGCCTTCTCCCGGTTTTGCTGCGATGGATACGCCGGCGATACCGATCTGGTTTAGCTGTTCCACGATCGCCACCACCAGGCCCGAATGCGAGTTTGTATCAGCCTTAATCACAACTTTACCTTTGGGATTTTCGGCCTTGAGTTTCGCCACGATTACCCGGACGTCTTCCGGTTCGACCTGGCGCTTATTGATCCAGATTCTGTTGTCCTTACCGATGCCGATGATGATAGAAACCCGTTTAACGTCCGTCGCGGAGCCGGCTTCGGGCCTGATAACCTCGACTCCGGGCGGCTTGACAAAAACAGCCGTAACGATGAAAAAAATCAACATGATGAACACGATATCCAGCATGGGCGTCATGTTGACGTCGAGATCCTCTTCCGCATCCTGACGTTTCATAGTTTGCTCCCGTTTGAGTGTTGTTAACGGCGGCAATAGGCCGGTTCGGGCGATACCGAAATGTGGGCTCTTGCCGTACGCGCCTGATCTATCGCCATCACCAGTTTCCCGGTGGGCGCTTCCTTTTCTGTTTCGATAATGACAACCGTGGAGCTGTCTTCCGCCAGTTTGCGTTCGACATTCGCCCGTACTGAGCGCGCATCGATTAAACGTCCATCGATGGAAATATCGCCGTTTGCGCAGACTTTGACGATCGCGGCCTTAGGGCTGTTAAGTTGCTCTTCAGGCCTGTCGTCGGATTTATGTTCGGTAAGATCCAGCCCGCTTTCGCGAATGAAAGTCGATGTGACGATAAAGAAAATCAGCATGATAAAAACGATATCCAGCATCGGCGTCATATCGACCGCCGCTTCCTGCCCCGGGCTATTCTTATGCTTTCTCATCGGTCGCCTCCAGATCCAGAGTGTTGGCCAGCGCTTCCACCGATGCGCCGGCGCGCCGCTGTAAGGCCGTGCCGAACAACATACCGCACAACGACACCACCATGCCCGCCATGGTCGGGATGGTAGCCTTGGATACACCCGCCGCCATGCCCCTGGCATTGCCGGAACCGCTGCTCGCCATGACATCGAATACGTCGATCATGCCGGTGACGGTGCCCAGCAGCCCCAGTAACGGCGCGATGACCACGATCAGCCTGATCCTGCCGAGATTGTGCTCGGTCCGTATCCTGGCAATCGACAGCAACTGCAGACGAATCATCCGTGCATACCAGCTGCTTTTATCCCGCCGCGCCCGCCATTGACCGGCTATTCTTTTCGCGACCCGCTTGTGGACCGCCAGGAAGTAATAGTGGCGTTCCAGAATCAGCAGCCACAAAAAGAATGTCGCGGTCATGATGACGACCAGCAAGGCGCCGCCCTGTTCCAGGAAAGCCTGAAGCTTTTCCAGGAGTTGCAGCACATTAAACATGCGACTTCTCCGCCCGGCGCGCAATCAGGCCGGCGCTTTGCTCTTCCAGCACCTGTTGGATCAACCGGGCGCGGCCGTGCGCCAGGCTGTGCAGCAACAACAGCGGGATCGCAGCGACCAGGCCTTGCACCGTGGTTACCAGCGCCTGCGAGATGCCGCCGGCCATCACCTTGGGTTCGCCCGTACCCCAAAGCGTGATCGCCTGGAAGGTTAATATCATCCCCACAACGGTACCCAGCAATCCGATCAGCGGTGACACAGCCGCGAGCACTTTCAGGGTTCCGAGTCCGCGATCCAGCACCGAGACCTCTTTCAGCACCGCGTCATCGAGTTTCAATTCGAGCGCTTCCACATCGAGACCGGGATGTTCTTCATAGGTCCACAACACGCGGCCCAACGGGTTGTTCAAATCGACGGTGTTGTTGCGCATTTGCCGCTGGACGCGGGCGCCTGTGCGCCACAAGTTCAATAACCGCCAGAATCCGATCGACAACCCGATCAAGGCCAGCACGCTGACCACATAACCCGGCAGGCCGCCCTGATGGAAACGCTCCAATAAGTTTGGTGATTGCACCAACAGGCCCAGGATAGTGCCGCGCGAAGGATCTATCGCCACAGCGACCTGTTCACCCGGATCCGCCCCGGACAATCTTTCCGCCGACTGCGTGTACCGCGCGGCGGGCTGTCTCGCAAGCCCGGCGAGCTGACCGGTTTCCGGCTTATATACCAGGTACTCGCCGTCGGCGATGACAGCAAACGGTCCTATCCGAATAACGTCGCGGTCCCTCCCGTGACCGGTTTCGTCACTGACTATGGCATTGAATCGCGAGACTTTCCCCTGCTCCGTTTGCTCCTGCAACAGCGTTATCCATAGCGTGCGCAGTTGCTCCAGGGTCGGCATGTCCTTGCTGCTCGCGATTTCCTGCAATGCCGCGTGCCGGGCGGGGAACTGGGCACTGATCAGGGAACCGGCGATTTGCGAACGCGTGTCGCCGGCCACCTGCCGGGTTACACCGAAAAGTTCGCCGAAATTCCCCAGCCGTTCCGACAACTGTGTTTCAAGCATCGCGGTTTCGCGATCCAGCCCGGCAATTTCCTCGTTAAGCCGTTCGGCTGTCTGTTCCAGACGCGCGGTCTCGCGCCTGGCTTCCTGCAACAACGCCTCTTGCTGATCGCGTTCCCGGGTGAAACGCTCCAATCTTTTCCGGCTCGTTTCGCTGTCGGCGTTTCCGTTTGCAATGACCCTGGCGAGCAGTTCGTCCAAAGTGGAGGCCGGCGATTCGTCGGCTTGTGCTGGCAGGTTTGATATGTTCAGGACAATCAACGCAGTCGCTGCAATCAATCTTGATAATCCGCTCATGATGAATGCCCTCTTTACAGGTTTGTCGAACTTAAAACCGGAGGCGCCTCGACCGGTATGAACATCAGATCCGGCGGCAGCTGTTCCCTGGCCATTTTGATGCCTTCCTTAATCCTGGCGTTATAATCGTCGTCCAGTCGTTGCCACGCTTTCATTGACTGCGACCAGGCATAGGTCTGCGAACCGTCCAGGGTTTGATACATAAAGGCGAGGCGGCCGACTTTC
>DASVCP010000175.1:0-8019 GCA_036381555.1 Gammaproteobacteria bacterium | reverse complement strand
ATGCCGAGAGCGGTGCCTGCGTCTCAGGCAGATAATTGCTCCATGCATTATCTGCACTTCCATGGCGGTCGCGCGAGGCAGTGTTTTTTAAGTCAAAAATAACTGAGATGTTCTCACATGAAGAAATCTTATTCTGTTACCGAACAAGAAATCGATCCGACTCGCCGCAAGCTGCTGCGGCAGGGCTTTCACGGCCTCGGCCTGCTGGCCTGCGGGGGCCTGTTAAGCGCGTGCCAAAGTCAACATCACGGGCGGCGTACGCTGCTCGCCGATGCCGGCGCTGAGTCGTTGCTCGCGCCCGATGAGAACGGTCTGATGCTGCCGAAAGGTTTTACCTCCCGGGTTGTGGCGCGCAGCGGCCTGCCGGTGATCGATAACGGCGGTTACAGCTGGCATCTCGCCCCCGACGGCGGCGCGGTGTTCGCCCTGGAAGACCGCGGCTGGGTCTATGTGTCGAACAGCGAAATGAATCACGGCGCGGGCGGGGCCGGCGCCATCCGCTTCGACGCCGCCGGCGCGATCGTCGACGCCTACCCGATTTTGCAGCACACCAACAGAAACTGCGCGGGCGGTCCGACACCCTGGCAAACCTGGCTGTCGTGCGAAGAGGTGAATCACGGACAGGTGTGGGAATGCGACCCACTGGGCCAACGCCTGGCCCGGGCGCGACCGGCGCTCGGCGTATTCAACCATGAGGCGGCGGCGGTGGACCCGCAAACCCTGCAGGTTTACCTGACCGAAGATCAACCGGACGGCTGCCTCTACCGCTACACGCCGGACTCCTCCAGCCAGGGAATACCCAATTTGGATTCGGGCCGGCTTGAAGTGGCGGAAGTGATCGGCGGACAGGAAGGGGAGGTTCGCTGGCACACGCTGCCGGACCCGTCCGCCACGGCCGGAGAAACCCGTCGCCAAGTCGCCGCCGCCACAAAATTCAGGGGCGGCGAAGGCTGCTGGTACGGGCACGGCAACATCTATTTCACCACCAAGCTGGACAATCGGGTCTGGGTTTATGAAATCGCCAACGCCAGGCTCACACTGATTTACGATAACAACTTGTCCACCGAGCCGGTGTTGAGCGGTGTCGACAATGTCACCGTCTCCGAACCCGGCACGGTTTACGTCGCCGAAGACGGCGGCGATATGCAGATCGTCGCGATTACCGCGGACGGTAATATTTTCCCGGTAGTGCAGATTGTCGGCCATGAGCAATCCGAGGTTACCGGGCCGGCCTTCGACCCGTCCGGCACCCGGCTGTATTTCAGTTCGCAACGCGGCGCGACCGGCAGCGTGTATAGCGGGGTGACGTATGAAGTGATGGGGCCATTTTTCTAGAACCTATCTCAAAATTGCTGCGCTTGCTGATACTTCGTTAAAAAGGTCCTCAAAATACTCATTTACTCCGTGTAAACTCCGCTTTTTTCGGACCCTTTTGCCTCGTCTCACCTGCGCTCGCGACATTTTGAGATAGGTTCTAAAAACATTACCTCGCGCAGAGACGCAGAGTTTAAAAACCAAATTTAGTGTGGCGAAAAGAAAGACTACAGCTCTCACTTCAGCCTTTGAATTTTTTCCAATTACTAAGCTTTTTTCTTGTTTTCTCTGCGTCCCTGCGTCTCAGCGCGAGATAATGTGTTTTTCTCTGCGCGAGACAAAAATCATTAACGCAGATTTTCCTGCGCCATTTCCAGGGCGACTTGCGCGGTTGGCCGGTTTTCGGCGCGGGCGCGCCGGAGAATTTCGGTGATTGTCCCGCCGATACGGCCGACCTGCTCCAGGCTTTCGGCATAACTCAGCCCCGCTTGGTAACCGGCGATATCGATCACGCCGCCGGCGTTGATGGCAAAGTCCGGCACGTAGCAGATTCCCAGCGTGTGCAGCCGTTCGCCGTGCTCCGGCCGCCATAGTTGATTATTGGCGGCCCCGGCGACGATACGCGCCTTCAGGCGCGGAATCGTTTCGTCGTTAAGGATGCCGCCCAGCGCACAGGGCGCGAATACATCCACCTCGGCGCCATAGATGGCTTCGGGTTCGACCTCGGTCACGCCGAGTTCGGCCGCCACCGCCCGGCTGCGATCCCGGAACACATCGGTCACCGTGACCCGTGCGCCCGCCGTGCGCAAGTGTTCGACCAGCCGCCGGCCCACCGAACCCACGCCCTGCACCGCAACGCCGACACCCCGCAAATCGTCACGCCCCAGCCCATGCCGGATCGCGGCCTGAATGCCGGTCAGCACCCCGTAAGCAGTGGCCGGCGAAGGATCGCCGTCCGCCACCCCGCCGTCCGGCATTTGCCGCTCACCAACGCCGGACACATGCCGGGTCTGGGTGGCGATAATATGCAAATCCTCCACACTGGTGCCGGAATCCTCGGCGACGATATAACGGCCGTCCAGCCGCTCCAGGCAGCGGCCGAACGCTTCGAACAAAGCCGTGGACTTGTCCCGTTGCGGATCGCCGATGATGACGGACTTGCCGCCGCCCAGCGGCAGGCCCGAGATGGCCGACTTGTAAGTCATGCCCTTTGACAGCCGCAGCACATCGTTCAGCGCGGCATCTTCTGATTCGTAGGGATACATGCGACAGCCGCCCAGGGCCGGGCCGCGCCGGGTATTGTGGATGGCAACGATCGCTTTCAAGCCGACCGACGGCTCGTCGAAAAACACGACTTCTTCGTGATGATCGAACTCGGGATGATTACGCACGCTCATCCGGCGTCCGACAACAATTTCAGGAGTGCATCCCGGTCCTTGATTTCAAACCCCAACTGCGTCACGGATTCCTTCATGCCGGCCAGTATAATAGAAAAATACAATTATAAAGGGGAACATATATACCTGAAGATTTGGCGGTTTTGTCCTAGAATAGCGCGTTTTGCGATCGACTGTGACAGACCACGCGATGAGCGCCGATTCCCCGACTTCAGGTAAGCAGAACACGAAACTGGCTGAACAAATGCGCCTGGCTATGCGGCGCATGGCGGCGACAGTAAGCGTAATCAGCAGCATCGACGAACAGGACCGTATACAAGCGATGACGGCGACTTCTGTAGTATCTCTAAGCCTGGAACCTCCCGCCTTGCTGGCCTGTGTCAATCAGTGGGCGGCGGTACATGAGCCTTTGACTGCCGGACGCGCGTTCTGTGTCAATATTCTTTCACGAAATCAACAGGTTATCGCCCAGCAATGCAGCCGTGGCCGCAAGTATCGCGACCACCTGAGCGCCGACCGCTGGCAAAGCGGCCCGGGGGGTATTCCATATCTGCAAGACGCCCAGGCAAATCTGTTCTGTCATTGTGACAAATCAATATGTTACGCTACCCACACAATATTTATCGGGCGCGTGGAGCACGTGCAGGTACACGGGGATGTCAACCCCCTGATTTATCTGAACGGGAAGTATCTGTAGCCGGGAGCGCGATATGCCAGCGCTTCACTGCAAGGGTGAACACCAAACAGGGATAAGCCAAGGATCCGCCTATGTCCTCTCCAAAATATAAACCCGCAACCGACCTGCCCGCATCTTCGTCCCCGATCGAAGCCGTCGCCAAAACCGTGGCGAGTTTTTCGGTGAAGTACGTTCAGTTCCTGGACGAAGACGGGCGACTGGCGGAAGACGCACCGCCGTTCGCGCAGGATAATGAGTTGCTGCTGTCGTTGTTTCGCGTTATGAAAACGCTGCAACTGTTCGACCGCAAAGTACTGATGCTGCATCGTAGCGGCAAAATGGGCACCTACACCGGCACGCTGGGGCAGGAAGCGGTCGGCGCCGGCGCCGCCAGCGGCCTCCATGATAGCGATGTTTTTGTTCCCTACTACCGCAGCACCACCGACCTCTACGTGCGCGGCGTCAAACTTCATGAAATTCTGCTGTACTGGGGGGGCGACGAACGCGGTTCAGATTTCCAGGATCCGCGCATGAAGAACGACCTGCCCATTCCGATCTGTATCGGCTCGCAGTTGTTACACGCCGCCGGTGTCGCCACGGCGATTAAACTGCGCGAGCAGACCAACCGCGCGGTGCTGACCATGGTCGGTGACGGAGGCACTTCTCAAGGTGACTTCTACGAAGCGCTGAACGTGGCCGGCGCCTGGCAGTTGCCGTTGGTGATCGTGATCAACAACAACCAATGGGCACTGTCCGAACCCAATCGCAAACAGACCGCCTGCCAGACGCTGGCGCAGAAAGCCGTCGCCGGCGGCATTGAAGGCGTACAAGTCGACGGCAACGATATCGTCGCCGTCAGAGCCGTCACCGAAGCGGCTCTGCGGAAAGCGCGCGAAGGTGGCGGCGCAACGCTGATTGAAGCGATCACTTACAGGTTGTGCTCTCATACCACCATTGACAACATGGAACGCTACGTGGACGCCAGGGAACATCAGCAGGCGCAGAAGAAAGAGCCGTTGATCCGCCTGCGCAAGTTACTGCAAAGCCGAAATGTCCTGAACGAAAGTATCGAAGAACGCATGGAATACGAGATTAAAGAAGAGATTGAACGCGAAGTCGAAATCTTTTTAAATACACCGCTACAGCCGCCCGAGGCTATGTTCGATTACCTGTACGCCGAGCTGCCGGAAAAACTACAGGCGCAACGGGAAGAAGTGATAAAACGGGAATTCAAGTAAAAGAATTGATGAAGTGGGAATTTAAGTAGTATGCCGACGATCACCCTGGTGGAAAGCGTCAACATGGCGCTGGACCATGAATTGCAACGCGACCCGGACGTAGTGCTGCTGGGCGAGGATATCGGCAAAAGCGGCGGTGTGTTCCGCGCCACCGACGGCCTGTACGGCAAGTACGGTGAACGCCGTGTGCTCGACACGCCGCTGGCCGAATCGCTGATCGTCGGATTGTCGGTCGGCATGGCATCGCAAGCCATGCGGCCGGTCGCGGAAATACAGTTCATGGGTTTCATCTTCCCCGCGTTTAACCAGATCGCCACGGCGGTGGCGCGCATGCGCAACCGTACGCGCGGACGCATTACCCTGCCCATGGTCATCCGCATGCCTTACGGCGGCGGCATCCACGCTCCCGAACATCATTCCGAAAGCACCGAAGCGCTGCTGGCGCATCTTCCCGGCTTGAAAGTCGTTATTCCCTCCGATCCCGCGCGGGCCTACGGCCTGCTGCTGGCGGCGATACGCGACCCCGATCCGGTGATCTTTCTGGAGCCCAAGCGGGTTTATCGCGTCATGAAACAGGACGTGGAAGACAACGGCGAAGCCTATCCGCTGGAGTGTTGTTTCGTCGAACGCGAAGGCAGCGACATTACGCTGGTCAGCTGGGGCGCGATGATGCACGAAACCCGCCAGGCCGCCGCGCTGATGGAAGCCGAGGGCATCAGTTGCGAGGTTATCGATCTGGTGACGATCGCGCCGCTTGATATTCGCACGATAGTCGAGTCCGTCGAGAAAACGGGGCGTTGCGTCATTATCCAGGAAGCACCGCGTTCCGGCGGTATTGCCTCGGAGATCGCCGCCGAACTGGCCGAAAAGGCGATCCTGTCGCTGCTCGCGCCTATCGGTCGGGTGACAGGTTATGATACGGTTATGCCTTACGCGCGCACCGAACACCGGTACATGCCGGACGTGGAGCGTATCGTTGACGAAATTCGCAAAACCATGGAATTCCAATGACAGAAGTTTTTGATTTACCGGATCTGGGTGAAGGTCTGCCGGACGCTGAAATTGTCCGATGGTTTGTAAAAGTCGGCGACGTGGTCGAGGCCGAACAGCCGATTGTCGAAATGGAAACCGCCAAGGCCGTCGTAGAAGTCACGTCGCCGCAAAGCGGCCGCATCATCAAACTGCACGGCCAGGAAGGCGATGTTATCGAAACCGGCACGCCGCTGGTGACGTTCGGCAACGCGGAAGAATTTCGTTCGGCTCAAGAGAGTTCCCCCTCGCAGGAAGAAACCGGCGAAACCGAATCCCGCGTACAAACGGACAAGATCAGCTTTTCGGCGCCGGTTGTGGCGCTGGCCCGCAAGTTGAAAGTCGATCTGGGCAAGCTTGCCGAGATCAAGGGCAAACAGGCGATTACGCTGTCCGATGTGCGCCAGGCCGCCGAAGAACAAACCGCACTACTGGAAACGCCGTCCAAAGCCGCGCCGGTGGAAAACGTGACCGGAAGCAACACTATCGCGATCGATTTCGGTAAAGGCGTGCGCGCCGCGCCACGCGTGCGGTCCACCGCCAAACAAAGCGGGCTCGACATCAGTGTGCTAAAGTCAACCGGGCATCAGGACAACGTCACGCTGAAGGATATTCACAACAAGCGTGTCCATCGCCCGGCGACGCAGGCAACCGGTCCCGGCGAATACCGCCTGCCGCAACGCACTCAGGAAGTCACCGGCAAACCAATGCCCATCCGCGGCGATCGCCGCTCAATGGCCCTGAACATGGCCAAGGCCCGCGACACCACCGTCAACACCATGATCACCGAGAAGGCCGACATCAGCGCCTGGCCGGAAAAAACCGACGTGTCCGTGCGGTTGCTGCGGGCGGTCACCGCCGCCTGCATGGTCGAACCGTCGCTGAACGCCTGGTTCAACGGCGAAAAGCTCGAACGCACGCTGCACACGGTGGTGAATATCGGCATCGCCGTCGACTCGCCCCACGGCCTGTCGGTGCCGGTGATAAAAGGCGCCGAAAAGCTTTCCAACGAGGAGTTGCGCGCCGAACTCAACCGCCTGCGCGAAGCCGTGTATTCGAAAACCATCAAGCCGCAGGAATTGCAGGACGCCACCATCACCCTGTCCAACTTCGGCATGATCGCCGGCCTGTTCGCCACACCGATCGTGATTCCACCGCAGGTGGCTATCGTCGCGACCGGCCGCATCATGGAAGAGCTCAAACTGACCGATCAGGGCATCGTCAACGCGCGTTACATTCCGGTGTCGCTGAGCTTTGACCACCGTGGCGCCACCGGCGGCGACGCGGCAAGATTTCTGGCGGCGTTCGTCGCGGACCTGAGTTTGCCGTATTAAGAAGCTTCTATCCGCAGATTGACGCAGATGAGCGCAGAGAAAAACTGATTGAAGGAAACTCTGGGTTAACCCTGAGTTTCCGTTCCACATTGGGAATCATCATCACAATCAGGCGCCACAAGCGATTGAATCAACAATCACCTTTACTTTCCGAACTCAGGCCTTCCTTTAAGTCGAAAAGGTTTTTCTTTCTATCTGTGTACATCTGCGTCAATCTGCGGATAGATCTTAAACATAAAAAAAGCCGGGACTTGCCCGGCTTTTTCAGTAACGGTAAAGGTAAAACTTAAGCCGCTTCGGACTCGCTCGATGCCGGGCGGTCGACCAGTTCGACGTAGGCCATCGGCGCGCTGTCGCCGGCGCGGTAGCCGCACTTGAGGATGCGCAGGTAACCACCGGGGCGGTCCTTGTAGCGCGGACCCAGCTCGTTGAACAGCTTGCTGACCGCATCTTTGTCGCGTAACCGCGCGAATGCGATACGACGGCGCGCGACGCTGTCGCTCTTCGCCATGGTGATCAACGGTTCGGCAACACGCCGCAACTCCTTGGCCTTGGGCAAGGTGGTTTTAATCAACTCGTGCGCAAACAGCGAGGCAGCCATGTTCTTGAACATCGCTTTGCGATGCGGGCTGTTACGGTTAAGTTTTCTGCCGGATTTTAAATGACGCATGATACTTATCCTGTTGTGTTCCGCCTGACCATTAAGCCGTTAAGCGGAGGCTTTTTCTTTCTTGGATTCCAGACCCGGGGGCGGCCAGTTTTCCAGACGCATTCCCAGGGACAAACTGTAACTCGCCAGCACGTCCTTGATTTCCGTCAGCGATTTTTTGCCGAGGTTGGGCGTTTTCAGCAACTCGACTTCGGTGCGTTGAATCAGGTCGCCGATGTAGTAGATGTTTTCGGCCTTCAGACAGTTGGCGGAACGCACCGTCAGCTCCAGATCGTCCACCGGCCGCAGCAGGATCGGGTCGATTTCCGGGGTCTGACGTTCCGGCTCGGCGTGTTCGGTCGCCTCGAGGTTCACGAACACC
>DASVCP010000174.1:0-5212 GCA_036381555.1 Gammaproteobacteria bacterium | reverse complement strand
ATGCGCTGCTGTACGGACCTTTTCCGGATTACACTTCAGCCCAACAGGAAATATCCGAACTGTCTCCGGAAGTGCGATCCTATAACCCCTGGGTTCGGCCCATAGCCTCGCTTAAGAAAACTCCTTAAAAATTATACGGTTACCAGCGCGGGCCGTCAGGAAGACTGGCAACGGCGGGTAATTTATGATAAATGTGGCGGTTCTCGTTACGTCTTGGTAGACATCCGCTAATGCCGTGGTTCCTGCGCCGGGTATCGTAAAAAAATATCCCGGACAAGAGCGTGCGCGCTGAATATCGGAACAATTTGGAGATCGAATAAGAGTGGCAGAACAAAAGCGACAACCTGTTGGGGGACTGTATCGTCCGGAGTTTGAACGCGACAGTTGCGGCTTCGGTTTAATTGCGCATATGGACAATCGCCCCAGCCATTGGCTGGTGAATACCGCGATTAACGCACTGGCCCGCCTGACCCACCGTGGCGCCATCGCCGCCGATGGCAAAACGGGCGACGGATGCGGGCTGCTTTTGAAGAAGCCCGACGAATTCCTGCGGAGCCGGGCCCGTGATTGTGGCATCAACCTCGCACCACTCTATGCCAGCGGGATTGTATTTTTGTCACCTGAATCCGCTGCCGCCCAGCGAGCGCAAAGCATTCTGGCCGACGCCTTGACCGAACGGGGCCTGAGTGTTGCCGGCTGGCGGCTCGTCCCCACCAACCCGGATGCCTGCGGCGAAGAAGCGCTGAAGACGCTGCCGCACATCGAACAAATTTTCGTGAACGCGCCCGATGACATGGATGAGGCGCGGTTCAACCGGATTCTGTATACCGCCCGCCGGGTAGCTGAAAAACAGTTGCACCGTGACAAGCATTTTTATGTGCCCAGCCTCAGTTCGAGCGTGATCTCGTACAAGGGTCTGGTAATGCCCGCCAACTTGCCGGTGTTCTACGAGGACCTGCAGGACGAAACGCTGGCCTCGTCGCTTTGCGTGTTCCACCAGCGGTTTTCGACCAATACCTGGCCACAATGGCGCCTGGCACAGCCCTTCCGACTGCTGGCGCATAACGGTGAAATCAACACCATTCAGGGAAACCGCAACTGGGCGAAGGCGCGCGGCGCCAAACTCAGCACCCCGCTGCTGCCCGAACTGGACCGTATCCAGCCGCTGGTGTCGATGGAAGGCTCCGACTCTTCATCACTCGACAACATGCTGGAAGCCCTGCTGGCCGGCGGCATGGATATTTTCCGCGCCATGCGGCTGCTGATCCCGCCCGCCTGGCAGAACCAGCCCAATATTGATCCGAAACTGAGGGCGTTTTACGAATTCAATTCCATGCACATGGAATCCTGGGACGGTCCGGCCGGCATCGTGCTGACCGACGGCCGTTACGCCGCCTGCTGCATGGACCGCAACGGCTTGCGGCCGGCACGCTATGTCATTACCAAAGACCGGCACATCACGCTGGCCTCCGAAATCGGCGTCTATGACTACCAACCGGAAGACGTGGTTCGCAAAGGCCGCCTCAGCCCGGGACAAATGATCGCGGCCGACACCGAAACCGGCGAACTGCTGCTCTCGGAAAATATCGACCGAATGCTGATGAATCGCCAGCCGTACCAGGAATGGTACAAGCACATTCAACGGGTCGAGTCCCGGCTGGAAGACCGCAAGCTGTGCGAAGACCCGATGTCCGACGAGCAGTTGCAGGTTTACGAAAAACTGTTCCAGATCACCTTCGAAGAACGCGACCAGGTGCTGCGGGTGTTGGCCGAAGCCGGCCAGGAAGCCGTCGGCTCCATGGGCGACGATACCCCCATGCCGGTTTTGTCGCGGCAGGAACGCTCGCTGTTCGATTATTTCCGGCAGCAGTTCGCGCAAGTGACCAATCCGCCCATCGACCCATTACGGGAAAGCATCGTCATGTCGCTGGAAACCTGCCTGGGCCGCGAACAGAACCTGTTCGAGGAAAGCGAAGACCATGCCAAACGGCTGGTGCTGCGCTCACCGATACTGTCGGAAGTCAAATTCCGCAAGCTGCTGAGCCTGGACAACCCGGACTACGCGCACGTGGTCATCGATCTGAATTATTCGCCGGCCATCGGCTTGAAAGCAGCGATCGAATCCTTTTGCGAACAGGCCAAGGCGGCTGTACGCAACGGCGTCACTCTGATCGTCCTTTCGGATCGAAATATCAGCCGCGACACACTGCCGGCGCACGCGGCTCTGGCCACCGGCGCCGTCCATCACAGCCTGATCGATGCCGGCCTGCGCACCGATGCCAACCTGATCGTTGAAACCGCCACCGCCCGCGACCCGCACCATTTCGCCGTGCTGATCGGTTACGGCGCCACCGCCATTTACCCCTTCCTGGCTTATGAATCGCTGCAGGGTATGTGCAACACCGGCGAAATCGCCGATACCGACCTGGAGGTACTGGCCAAACACTTCCGCAAGGGTATCGACAAAGGTCTGTACAAAATCATGTCAAAGATGGGCATATCGACCATTGCCAGCTACCGGGGCGCACAACTGTTCGAAGTCGTCGGCCTGGGCGATGAAGTTGTCAATATGTGCTTCAAGGACACCACCAGCCGGGTGGGCGGCGCCTCTTTCGAGGACCTGGAAAACGACCAGCAAGCCCTGCACCGGGAAGCCTGGAACACACGCAAACTGACCCGCCAGGGCGGTCTGCTCAAATATATTCACGGCGGCGAATACCATGCCTTCAACCCGGATGTGGTGCAGACCATCCAAAGAGCGGTTGAATCCGGCGATTACGACGATTACCGTCAGTTCGCCGACCTGGTGAACAACCGTCAACCGATGGTATTCCGCGACCTGTTGAAACTGCGCACCGGGATTAAGCCGATTCCCTTGGAAGAAGTGGAACCGGAGGAGGCTCTGTTCCCGCGCTTCGACACCGCCGGCATGTCGCTGGGCGCACTGTCGCCGGAAGCCCATGAAGACCTGGCTGTGGCCATGCACAGGCTGGGCGGACGCTCCAATTCGGGCGAAGGCGGCGAGGACGCCGAACGCTACGGCACCGAGCGCATGTCCAAAATCAAGCAGGTCGCTTCCGGCCGCTTCGGCGTAACCCCGCATTACCTGGTCAACGCCGAGGTGCTGCAGATCAAGATCGCACAGGGCGCCAAGCCCGGCGAAGGCGGCCAGTTGCCGGGCCACAAGGTCAACGAAATGATCGCCCGGCTGCGTTATTCGCGCCCGGGCGTGGCGTTAATTTCGCCGCCGCCGCATCATGACATTTACTCGATCGAGGACCTGGCACAACTGATCTTTGACTTGAAACAGGTGAATCCGGCTGCACTGGTTTCGGTGAAGCTGGTGGCAGAACCGGGTGTCGGCACCATCGCCGCGGGGGTGGCGAAGGCTTATGCCGACCTGATCACCATCTCCGGCTACGATGGCGGCACCGGCGCCAGCCCGCTGACTTCGGTGCGGTATGCCGGCTCGCCCTGGGAACTCGGCCTGGCCGAAACTCACCAGACATTGCGCGCCAACAATCTGCGCGACAAAATCCGGCTGCAAACCGACGGCGGCCTCAAAACCGGACTCGACGTGGTCAAAGCCGCCATCCTGGGCGCGGAAAGCTTCGGCTTCGGCACCGTCCCGATGGTCGCGCTGGGCTGCAAGTACCTGCGAATCTGTCACCTGAACAACTGCGCCACCGGCATCGCCACGCAGAACAACGTGCTGCGCCTGCGTCACTTCAAGGGCAATCCCGAGAAGGTCATGAATTATTTTCGCTTTATCGCACGAGAGGTGCGCGAGCTGATGGCGCAACTGGGCGTACGCAAGCTGACCGACCTGATCGGCCGCACCGACTTGCTGGAGGCATTGCCGGGTGACACGCCCAAGCAGCAGAAGCTCAACCTGGCGCCGCTGTTGTCCGACGGTGGTCTGGCCTCGGATCTGGCAACCCATTGCGTCATGCCGCACAACGAGCCGTTTGACAAAGGCGAACTGGCAGAGCAGATGGTGCGGGACATTCTGCCGTCCATCGAAGCGGAAAGCGGCGGTGAATTTCATTACAGCGTTCGCAACCAACACCGCTCGATCGGCGCGCGCCTGTCCGGCGAAATCGCCAAGCGTTACGGCAACCTGGACATGGAAAGCAATCCGGTCATTCTTCGCTTGAAAGGCACCGCCGGCCAGAGTTTCGGCGTGTGGAACGCCGGCGGGCTGCACATGTACCTGGATGGCGATGCCAACGACTATGTCGGCAAGGGCATGGCCGGCGGCAAGCTGGTCATTTACCCGCCGCGGCAATCCGCGTTTGCTAGCCACGAAACTACCATCATCGGCAACACCTGCCTGTACGGCGCCACCGGAGGAAAGCTGTTCGCGGCCGGCCAGGCCGGCGAGCGCTTCGCCGTCCGCAATTCCGGCGCCTATGCGGTAGTCGAAGGCGTGGGCGACCATGGCTGCGAATACATGACCGGCGGGGCGATCACCATCCTCGGCCCGACCGGCGTGAACTTCGGCGCCGGCATGACCGGCGGCCTGGCGTTCGTGCTGGATAAAACCAACGACTTCGTCGACCGCTTCAACCACGAATTGATCGACATCCACCGGATCAACACCGAGGAAATGGAAGCTTACCAGCACTTCCTGATGGACATGATCCGCGAACACGTCCGCGAAACGGAAAGCGCCTGGGGGAAGCAGGTGCTGGACGACTTCTTCACGCTGCTGAACAAGTTCTGGCTGGTTAAACCCAAGGCCGCCGAAATCGGCTCGCTGCTGGATACCCTGCGCCGCGCGGCTTAAAAACATTAAAACATGTTCCTCGCGCAGAGACGCGGGGACGCGGAGGAAAGCAAAAAAGAAATTTAATCACGGAGGGCGACTGCCATGGATGGCGGAAGTGCACAGAGTTAAAGAAAGCCCTCTCCCCTTGGAGGGTGGGGTGAGGGGGACAAAAATCTTTTACTCCCTAGAATTTCTCTTGCAGAGTTTGCTAAAGAGCGCAAAGACCATCCATTGAGCATATGTCATGCGAAGATAAACCCCTGGATTATTCATGTGTCTAATCTCATGGCAAAGCTATTCCGAATTAGCGAGCATTTATTTTCTTCCCTGATCCCGTGTCCTCCGTGGTTAGCTATCTTTTAATCTTTCCTCTGCGCCTCTGCGCCTCTGCGCGAGATATTTTTTTCGCATGACAGGCCGCATTCCAAAACAGTTCATCGA
>DASVCP010000173.1:0-2769 GCA_036381555.1 Gammaproteobacteria bacterium | reverse complement strand
CGCGGAGACTCCAGCAACAAAATGCTGCAACGCATTTACGGCACCGCCTGGGCAAGCAAAAAGGAACTGGACGAATACATCCGGCGGTTGGAAGAGGCTGAGAAGCGCGACCACCGGAAAATCGGCCGGGCGCTGGACCTGTTTCACGTGCAGGAAGAAGCGCCGGGCATGATCTTCTGGCACGATCGCGGTTGGACGTTGTACCTGCTGTTGCAAAATTACATACGCGAACTGCTCAGGGACAGCGGCTACCAGGAGGTGCATACCCCGCAGCTGGTCGACCGTACCCTGTGGGAAAAATCCGGGCACTGGGAAAAGTTTCGCGATGCGATGTTTACCACGCAGACGGAAAATCGCGACTATGCGATCAAGCCGATGAACTGTCCCTGTCACGTGCAGATTTACAATCAGGGTTTGCGTAGCTACCGCGATCTGCCGTTGAGACTGGCAGAGTTCGGTTCCTGTCATCGCAACGAGCCGTCGGGAACCTTACACGGATTAATGCGCATTCGAGGATTCGTGCAGGACGACGCGCACATTTTCTGTACCGAAGAACAGATACAGAATGAGGTTTCCGCGTTTATCGACCTGCTGTTCCAGGCCTATCGGGATTTCGGGTTTGAGGATATCCAGTTGGCTTTGTCCACACGGCCCGAGCAGCGGGTAGGGGATGACGCGTTGTGGGACAAAGCCGAAGCGGCGCTTGAGCAGTGCCTGAACGAGAAGGGCCTGGCGTTCAAGCATCAGCCGGGCGAAGGCGCCTTTTACGGCCCGAAAATCGAATTTACCCTCAGAGATTGCCTGGGCCGGGTCTGGCAGTGCGGCACCATTCAGCTGGATTTTTCCATGCCCGGGCGCCTGGGGGCTGAATACGTGGCCGAGGACGGTTCCCGCAAAGTACCGGTCATGATCCACCGTGCTATCCTGGGCTCGCTGGAGCGCTTTATCGGCATTCTCATCGAGCATTACGCCGGGAAATTCCCGTTGTGGCTGGCTCCGGTACAGGCGGTGGTCGCCAATATTACCGACAAACAGGCCGAATACGTCCTCCATGTTGAGAAAACCCTTAAAAAACAGGGACTCCGCACCGTTTCGGACTTGAGAAACGAGAAGATCGGCTTTAAAATCCGCGAGCACACGTTACAGCGTGTCCCCTACCTGCTGGTGGTGGGGGATCGCGAGATGGAGTCAGGCTCAGTGGCCGTGCGCACGCGCGAAGGCGAGGATTTGGGCAGTATGCCGCTCGCCGAGGTGGCCGGGAAACTTGCCGCCGAAGCCGCGAGCCGCGGTCGTTAGTTTTTTGAGAGCCAGTATAGTCAGTGGCGCCCAACTTAAGCCAATCGAAGGGGTCCTTCTCCCTCAGGGAGAAGGACAGGATGAGGGATGACAAACAGTTCTTATCCCCTCACCCTGACCCTCTCCCTAACGGAGAGGGAGTTAAGTCAGCGCCGCTGGATTTTTATAATTAGATTGGAGGTATCACCTTATCGTCGATAAAAAGCAGCATCGCCTGAACGAACAGATTAACGCGCCCCAGGTGCGGATGATCGATGCGGAAGGCAACCAGGTTGGCGTACTGTCAATTCGCGACGCCTTGCAACAGGCCGATGAAGCCGGGCTGGACCTTGTGGAGATCGTACCGACCGCCGAACCCCCGGTTTGTCGGATCATGGATTACGGCAAGTTCAAGTTTGAGCAGAGCAAGAAAGCTCATCAGGCAAAAAAGAAGCAGAAACAGATACACGTAAAAGAGGTTAAGTTCCGGCCCGCCACCGAGGAGGGCGACTATCAGGTTAAATTGCGCAACCTGACGCGGTTCCTGCAGGAGGGCGATAAGGCAAAGGTGACCATGCGCTTCCGGGGACGTGAAATTACCCACCAGGAGCTTGGTTTGGAATTCCTGAAGCGCATTCAGGGCGACCTCGAGGAAGTCGGCGTGGTCGAACAGTTTCCGCAGATGGAAGGCCGCCAGATGGTGATGGTGATCGCTCCCAAGAAATAGCGGGAAATTATTTATACGGGGTGCAGCGCGGCAGGGCATTGCCCGCTCACCGTTTAATAAACTCAATGTTAGGAGATGAAAATGCCCAAGCTGAAAACCAACCGCGGCGCAGCCAAGCGGTTTAGAGTCACGGCGTCGGGCCGCGTCAAATGCGGCCAATCGCATCGTCGACACATACTTACCAAGAAGAGCGCCAAGCGCAAACGGCATTTGCGTGAGCCCGGCTCGGTTCATCCCTGCGACACCGCCAGTGTCCATCAAATGATGCCGTACGCATAAGGGAGACGAACGATGCCAAGAGTAAAACGTGGAGTCACCGCCAAAGCGCGGCACAAGAAGATTCTCGACAAAGCCAAAGGTTATCGCGGCGCGCGCAGCCGGGTGCTGCGGGTTGCCAAGCAGGCCGTCACCAAGGCGGGGCAGTACGCCTATCGCGACCGGCGGCAGAAGAAACGTCAGTTCAGGGCGCTTTGGATCGTGCGCATCAACGCAGCGGCCCGTGAAAACGGTCTGTCGTACAGCCGCCTGATGGCCGGCTTGAAGAAAGCGGACATCGAAATCGATCGCAAGGTGCTGGCGGATCTGGCGGTATTCGATAAGAACGCATTCAGTCAGCTCGCGGAGCAGGCAAAAGCTTCCCTGGCTTAATCGTCGCCGTTTCGCGGGCAATCAAATCACAGGGGAAGACCTCACGGCTTCCCCTTTGTTTTTTCTAAAATCAGAGTGAAAGAATAAAAGTATGAAAGTATTGAGTATTTTGGAATCGT
>DASVCP010000172.1:0-2811 GCA_036381555.1 Gammaproteobacteria bacterium | reverse complement strand
TCCGCCCCATGAGCGATCCGGACTTTCCCTGGCCCGGCGTGATATTCGGTTCGTTTATCATCGGCTTCTGGTACTGGTGCACCGATCAGTACATCGTCCAGCGCGTGTTATCGGCCAAAGGCATTCAGGCGGCACGGCGGGGAACAATATTCGCCGGCTATCTTAAACTCCTGCCGGTTTTTATCTTTCTCTTTCCGGGCATGATCGCCTATGCATTGAAGACCAAGGGCATCATTGCATACGACAGCCCCGATCAGGCCTTTCCAACGCTGGTGTCGACGTTACTGCCTGCGGGCATCAAGGGCGTGGTAATTGCCGGATTGTTGGCGGCCCTGATGAGTTCGCTGGCGTCGTTGTTCAATTCGTCGGCAACGTTGTTCACCATCGATTTTTACAAAAAGTTCAAACCCGCATCGACGGAAAAGCATCTGGTATTCGTGGGGCGTATTGCGACAATAACCGTGGTGGTGTTGGGAATCGTCTGGATACCGGTGATGCAGATGGTCGCCGACGTGTTGTATGAATATCTGCAACTGGTGCAGGCCTTGATCGCGCCGGGCATTGCCGCCGTATTCCTGCTGGGCGTTTTTTCGAAACGCATCACGCCGGCGGCCGGCTTTATCGGGCTGATCGCGGGCTTTGTCCTGGGCATGCTGCGCCTTGTGCTGACCATCTTCAGAGACGGCTTGAATCCGGACGGCTTGCTGTATTCGCTGGTCACCATGAACTGGCTGTACTATTGCTCTTTGCTGTTTATTCTTATCGCCGGCATCATCATCGTCACCAGCCTTTTTACCGAACAGGTCAGCGATGAGAAAATTGCCGGCCTCACTTATGGCTCCATCAGCAAGGCTCAAAGAGCCGAGATCAGGGCGGGAATCGGCAAATGGGACATTGCCCATACGGCAATAATCATAAGCATTACTGTCGCCGTTTATATGCGCTTTTGGTAACTCATGCAGCGCGAACATTACCTGTTCGGCAAGCGACAAAATCGGGAACTTAAGCATCATTTCCACTGGAGCCAATCATGAAGACTTGTATTCATCACTTCAGAGTAATCATCGCCGCAACATTGTTCACCCTGGCGATGGCGTTGCCGACCACCGCCGCAACCGTCAAACTGACCATCGAAGCCGACAATCCCGGCCTGCCGATCAGCCGTTACATCTACGGCCAGTTCGCCGAACACCTCGGCCGGGGAATTTACGAAGGCATCTGGGTGGGCGAAGACTCGCCGATACCCAATACCAACGGTTTTCGCGATGACGTGATCGACGCGCTGAAAGAATTGCAGATTCCGGTGATACGCTGGCCCGGCGGCTGCTTCGCAGATGAGTACAACTGGCGCGACGGCATCGGCCCGCGCGATCAGCGTCCGGTCAAAGTGAATAACCACTGGGGCGGCGTCGAGGAAACCAACGCGTTCGGCACCCATGAATTCTTTGACCTGGTGGAAATGCTCGGCGCCGACGCCTACATCGCCGGCAATCTCGGCAGCGGTTCGCCGCGGGAGATGGCCGAATGGCTGGAGTACATGACCTCCGACACCGCCTCCACGCTGGCCAACCTGCGGCGTAAAAACGGCCGCGACAAACCCTGGAAAGTCGCGTTCTGGGGCGTCGGCAACGAAACCTGGGGCTGCGGCGGCAACATGCGGCCGGAATTTTACGCGGATTTGTACCGGCAGTTCGCCACGTTCCTGAAATCGCCCGAAGGCAACCGCCCGAAGAAAGTCGCCAGCGGCGGCTACGACATCCACACCAACTGGACCGAAACATTATCCTCCATGGTGGAAGGGAACATGGATGGTATCAGTCACCATTACTACACCATACCCACCGGCGAATGGTCGGCGAAAGGCAAGTCAACGGGGTTTCCGGAAAAGGAATGGATATCGACCCTGTTCAACACAATGAAAATCGATGAATTCATCAAACTCAACAAGGCCGTGCTGGAGAAGAACGATCCCGAAGGCAAAATCGGTTTGTATCTCGACGAATGGGGCACCTGGTACGACCCGGAACCCGGCAGGGAGCCCGGCTTTTTGTACCAGCAGAACACCCTGCGCGACGCGCTGGTGGCCGCCATCAACTTCAACATTTTCCATAAGCACACCGACCGTGTACGCATGGCCAACATCGCCCAGACCGTGAATGTGCTGCAGGCGATGATTCTCACCGACAAGGATAAAATGATCATGACGCCCACGTATCATGTTTTCCACATGTACAAGCCGTTCCAGGACTCGACTTTTATTCCCATCGAGTTCCGGAACATGCCCACCTACAAACACGCGGATTATTCGGTGCCGATGCTGACCGCCTCCGCCGCCAAAGACAAGGACGGCAACCTGGTGCTGGCGCTGGTCAATCTCGATCCGCACAACAACGCCACGGTCATGACCCGCGTCGAGGGCGACAGCGCCAAATCGGCAACCGGCCGCCTGCTGACCGCGCCCAAAATGGACTCGCTCAACAGCTTCGATGCGCCCAATGCGGTCCGGCCGGTAAGCTACAAGAGCGCCGACAGCAAGGACGGACAGTTGGTACTCGATATCCCGGCGAAATCGGTGCTGGTGGTGACGATCAAATAGGAGAAAAAGTGATTTCCTCCATAAATGACATGCAGGACAGCCAAACTTTGCGTTCAACATAATCTCTACGAACTCGAAGGCAGCGGCAGCAACGTAGCCCGGATGGAGCATCGCGAAATCCGGGCTTAAAATTTTAATTTTTTATGTACCGCCGGTTGCCCTGTTTTATCGAAGCGGCGCACTGGTCCCGCGGTCGCTTTTTACCGGTCGATCAC
>DASVCP010000171.1:0-6371 GCA_036381555.1 Gammaproteobacteria bacterium | reverse complement strand
GTCGACGCCCAGTTGCCGGAAGACCGTGAGCTTCTCGCGCAGCCGGGTCAACCGTGGGGGTGAAGTGTCGGGGGCGAAAAACTCGCGCGGCTGCGGCTCGCTGGTAATGACGGTGGCAGGCAGGCGCAGTTCGCGGGCTTTATCGATCGTGCGACGAATAACCTGTTGATGGCCCAGGTGCACGCCGTCAAAGCTGCCCAGCGTGGCGACACAATGATGATGCCGGGGCTTTAAATTGTAATGACCGCGTATCAGCTCCACTGAGCAACCCCCGTTCAATGATGCCCGCGAAAATGCGCCATCCTGACACCTGCCAGCCACAGTACCAGGAAATAGATCAGCCCGCCGCCGGAGACCAGAGAGACCGTCCACAGCGCGCGTTGAACGTAAGTCCAGCCGAACCACTCGGACCAGGGCGGTGCCGCGTAAAACAAGGCCGCGGCCATTACGGCCGATGCGAGCATGGTTTGCAGCAGAAACCGGAACCAGCCAGGCTGCGCCACATAAACCCCCAGGCGGCGCAAGCGCCACCACAACATGCCCGTCTGCGCCCAGGCGGCCAGAGCGGTGGCCAAAGCCAAGCCGGCATGTGCCCCCTTGAAGCCGAAGTGCAACAGCAGCAGGACAAAGCCAAGGTTCATAACGAGGTTCATCAGCATGGCGTAAATCGCGATTCTCACGGGTGTGCGGGTGTCCTGTCGGGCGAAAAACGCCGGCGCCAGGATTTTCGCCAGGATAAAACCCGGGAGGCCGATCGAATAGGCGACCAGACTGTAAGCCGACATGCGCGTGTCCTCGGGCGTGAAAGCGCCGTACTGAAACAGGGTGGTCAGTATGGGTGAGGCCAGCAGAATGAGCCCGATGGCGGCGGGTACGGCGACCAGCAGGCTCACGCGTAAACCCCAATCAAGGTTGCGGGAGAAAGCCGCCCTGTCCTGTGCCGCGTGTTTTTGCGACAGGCTGGGCAGAATCACCGTGGCGATGGCGATGCCGAATACACCCAGGGGAAACTCCACCAACCGGTCTGAAAAAAACAGCCAACTGACGCTGCCGGCGATCAGGAACGACGCGATGACCGTATCGATCAGCAGGTTAATCTGCACGACCGCCGACCCCAGAATGGCGGGTAACATCAATTTAATGACTTTATTCACGCCTTCATGACGCAGCGACAGGCGCGGACGGGGCAGCATGCCGATCCGCCGTAAAAACGGCAGTTGAAAGGCAAGTTGCACGAAACCCGCCAGCAGCGCGCCCCAGGCCAACGCCATAATGGGAACGTCCAGGCGGGGACCCAGCCAGAACGCGCAGCCGATCAGGCATAAATTCAGGAATACCGGCGTAAACGCCGGAACGGCGAAGCGTTGATAGCTGTTCAATATGCCGCCGGCCAACGCCACCAGCGAAATAAAAAACAGATACGGGAAAGTGAGCCGCAGCATATCGCTCGCCAGCCGGTAGCGCTCAGGATCGTCCATAAAACCCGGCGCAAACAGCAACACCATCAATGGAGCGGCGGTGATGCCCAATGTGGTGACCAGAAACAGCAGCGCGCCGAGGCTGCCGGCCACATGGCTCACCAGGTCCCGCAAAGCGTTGTCGTCGCGCCGCTCCCGGTACTCGGCGAAAACCGGCACAAAGGCCTGAGAAAACGCGCCTTCTGCTGACAGGCGGCGGAAAAAATTGGGGATTTTGAAGGCGACGAAAAATGCGTCTGTGGCGGCGTTGGCGCCGAACAGCAGGGCGACCACCATGTCGCGTACAAATCCCAGTACCCGGGAAATCAACGTCATGCCACCAACCGTGCCGCTGGCGCGCAACAGGCCGATGGAGTGTTTTTTAACAGGCGTGGGGGATGAGTTCATTGTTAACTTTTTTGCCGGAGGGCGACAATAATAAACAAGAATATCGAATTCAGCAGGCGGAATTCCGAATAAAAGACCGGCGTACGGGAAAAACCCTCTTCCGGCGATGTTCCAGACCACCCGCGATTGACAACATGGGCGATCAGTTGGGATAATCGCGCCCCTGTTTCAGCCTGGGGCCATCCGGCACGGGCAAAAGTTACGGTTATACCAAGAGGTCAGTGTGGCGAATACAGCTCAAGCAAGAAAACGTGCCCGCCAGGCGGAAAAGCGCCGCGAGCACAATGCCAGCCAGCGGTCGCAGTTTCGCACCGCCATCAAGCGCGTTCTGAAAGCGGTCCAGGCCGGTCAGAAGGACGAGGCCGTTGCCGCGTTCAAACAGGCCGTGCCGGTGCTGGACACCATGGTCAACAAAAAGATTATCCACCGCCATAAGGCCTCCCGACACAAGAGCCGCCTGAATACGCGTATCAGGGCGTTGGGGTAAAAGCAGGAGAACAGCACCGCTCCTATACCTCCCTGTATTCGCAGCATTAGCGCATCCATGCGCGTCAATTCAGAAGAAGCCGGCTGTGAGCCGGCTTTTTTGTTTTAGGGAATACAACCGCGAATTAACGCGAATAGGACTGGTTTTGTGAGGCTACCCCTCCCTCCACACGCTTTTTGTAACAACAGAATTCTGGGTTAGAAACATGAAGGATAAATAATTTATTCGCGGCCCTTCGCGTTGACCTCCAGGGATGGTGGGAATGCAGAAATTGAAGGGAGCATATTTCCGCCATTCGCGTTAATTATGGTTTTGCCTTAAAGTCAGATAGTTATCACCAGATTGTCACGGTGAATCAGTTCGGGTTCGTCGATATACCCCAGCAGTGACTCCAAATCCTGACTGGCGCGGCCCCTGATACGGACGGTTTCCTCGGAGTTGTAGTTGACCAGCCCGCGGGCGATTTCACGGTCCTGGTCGTCGACGCACTTCACCAGGTCGCCCCGGCGGAACTGGCCCTGCACGCCGATGACGCCCACCGGCAGCAGGCTTCTGCCGGTTTCCCGTAGCGCTTTGACCGCGCCGCTGTCGAGCACCAGTGTGCCCTTGGGCACCAGCCGGCCGGCCAGCCACTGTTTGCGGGCGGCAAGCGGTTCTTCCCGGGCGGTCAACAGCGTACCCACCGGCTCGCCGTCAACCAGCAGTCGCAATAACCCTTTATGGATCCGTCCCGACATGATGGCCGTATGCGTGCCCGAGCGGGCGGCGGTACGCGCCGCCTGGATTTTGGTCAGCATGCCGCCGCGGCCCAGGCGGCCCGCCCCCGGCCCGGCCATGGCCTGCAATCTGGGATCGTCGGTAGTGGCTTCGCCGATCAGGACGGCATTGGAATTTTCGCGGGGGTCCCGGTCGAACAGCCCTTCCTGGTCAGTCAGAATCACCAGCATATCGGCTTCGATCAGGTTGGCGACCATCGCGGCCAGGGAATCGTTGTCGCCGAAACGGATTTCCTCGGTGGCGACCGTGTCGTTTTCATTCACAATCGGCACCACGTTAAGATTCATCAGAGTTTTCAGGGTGCTGCGGGCGTTCAGGTAACGCCGGCGGTCCGCCAGATCGTCGTGGGACAGCAGCACCTGGGCGGTGCGCAGATTGTGCTTTTTGAAGGTGGCTTCGTAGCTCTGTATCAGGCCCATTTGCCCGACCGCGGCCGCCGCCTGCAAGTTATGGAGGGCATGCGGTCTTTCCGGCCAGCCCAGCCTTGCCATGCCTTCGGCCACTGATCCGGATGAAACCAGCACTAACTGCCGGCCGGCCGAAATGAGCCCGGCCATTTGCTCGGCCCAGCGGTGAATCTCGTCTTCCGCAAGACCCTGACCGTCGCGGGTAATCAGTGAGCTGCCGATTTTGATAACCAGGCTGCGGGCTTCAGTCGTCAGTATGCGGCGATTGTTCATCGGGATGCCGGGGTTGTCTTTGTTGCTCGATAAAATCCATGATTTTATAGCAAAGCGGGGTGGTGCCCTGCCTGTTCAGCGCTGAGATGTTGAACACCGGGCCCCGCCAGTTCAGTGCGTCGATCACCGCGGCGCATACGGTTGCCCGCGCCGACTCGTCGAGAAGATCGATCTTGTTGAACACCAGCCAGCGCGGCTTGTCGGCCAGTTCCGGGCTGTACTTCTCCAACTCCCGCACGATTTTGCGCGCATTGTCCGCCGGATCGGTCTGATCGCCAAGTTCTCCGGAAGATGAAATATCCACCAAATGCAGCAACAGGGACGTGCGCGCCAGATGCTTGAGGAAGCGCACCCCCAGGCCGGCGCCTTCGGCCGCGCCTTCAATCAGGCCCGGGATGTCGGCGACCACGAAACTTCGGTGACGGTCGACGCTGACGACGCCCAGATTGGGATACAGCGTGGTGAATGGATAGTCGGCCACCTTCGGTCGCGCGCCGGAAACCGCGCGAATGAAGGTGGACTTGCCGGCATTGGGCAGCCCCAGCAGACCGACATCGGCCAGCACTTTTAACTCCAGCCGCAGTTGGCGGCGTTCTCCCGGTGTGCCGCGAGTAAACTGCCGCGGAGCGCGGTTGACCGAGCTTTTAAAGCGGGTGTTGCCTATCCCATGGTAGCCGCCCTGGGCAACCAGCAGCCGTTGCCCGGCCGCGGTAATGTCACCGATCAATTCGCCGGTTTCCTCGTCATATGCCAGCGTGCCGACAGGTACGGGAATCAACAAGTCCTCGCCGCCATGTCCAGTGCAGTTACTGCCACGACCCGGCCGGCCGCTGGTGGCCTCGAACCGGCGGGTATGGCGGAAATCCGCCAGCGTGTTGAGGCCTTCATCGGCAAGCAGATATACGCTGCCACCGTCACCGCCATCGCCACCGTCGGGTCCGCCAAAAGGAATGTATTTCTCCCGGCGGAAGCTCACGCAGCCGTCGCCGCCTTTGCCGGCTTGTACGGTGATGGTGGCTTCGTCGACGAATTTCATAAAGAAGAGTATTGAAGCATAGAAGTATATGTGTATTCAGGCATTGGATTGCCACGCCCGGAATACTTTAATACTTTTATTCTTTAAATGCCGGTTCTGCTGAACGAAAAAACCCCGCAATCACAAAGATGCAGGGCTTCCGGGGGTAGGGCCTGTGAGACGTACTTATGCCGGCACGACGTTCACGAAGGTGCGCTTTTGCGGGCCTTTAACCTTGAATTCCACCCGGCCGTTGGCCTTGGCGAACAGAGTATGGTCTTTGCCACAACCGACGTTTTCACCGGGATGAAATTTCGTGCCGCGCTGGCGAACGATGATGTTGCCTGCCTGCACGAGTTCGCTGCCAAAGCGTTTTACGCCCAGGCGCTTGGAAATGGAATCGCGGCCGTTACGGGTACTGCCGCCTGCTTTCTTGTGTGCCATTACGCTTTCTCACTCTTTTTGGAAGTGGTTTTCTTGGAAGGTGCCTTTTTCGACGTTGCCGCTTTCTTCTTGCTCGCGGCCGTTTTCTTGGCGGCCGGCTTCTTCTTGGCCGCGGCCTTTTCGTCTACGTCGGCTTCCGGCTGGGGTTTCGCAGCAGCCTTTTTGGGCTTGGGCGCGCCCGCCTGTCCGGCGATTGCAGTGATTTCCACCTCGGTGTAATCCTGACGGTGACCGGCCTGCTTGCGATAATGCTTGCGGCGGCGGAATTTGATGATTTCGATCTTTTTGCCACGCCCATGCTTGATCACACTGGCGTCGACTGTTGTCCCCTCGATGACCGGGTTGCCAACCTGCACCTTGTCGCCGTCGGCGATCATCAGCACCTTATCGAAAGCCACCGTATCGCCCTCGGCGGCCGGGAGCTTCTCGATTCGGATGGTGTCGCCCTGCGTCACCTTGTATTGCTTACCGCCGGTTTTAATGACTGCGTACATTGCTGGAATTCCATTCTGGGGAGTTACTGAAAAAAGGCTCGCGATTCTAGCGCCTTGCACCGCCAAGGTCAACGCGGTCCGAGGTATTTACGCATCCTGTCGCCGGTTTGACAGGCTTTCGTCCAGTCACTACGATTCAGCCTCCTCAACCTTACCGGCTCCGGCATAGCCCGAATGGACGTTACCGAAATAATCGCCCCCGTTTCCGACGACATGGCGGCCGTTAATCGCTTGATTGGCAAAAGGCTGCAGTCGGATGTGGCGCTTATTAACCAGTTATCGGGCTATATCGTCAACAGTGGCGGCAAGCGCTTGAGGCCCTTGCTGGTGTTGCTGGCGGCCCGTGCCTGTGGGTACGGGGGCGAGGGCCATATTCAGCTGGCGGCCATTATCGAGTTTATCCATACCGCGACCCTGTTGCACGATGATGTTGTCGATGCCTCACAGTTGCGGCGCGGCCAGGAAACCGCCAACGCGGTCTGGGGTAACGAAGCCAGCGTGCTGGTCGGCGATTTCCTGTACTCGCGGGCGTTTGAGATGATGGTCGAACTCGACAGTCTGCGCGTGCTGGATATCCTCGCTCATGCCACCAATACTATTGCCGAAGGC
>DASVCP010000170.1:0-9963 GCA_036381555.1 Gammaproteobacteria bacterium | reverse complement strand
CCGCCCGCAGCCGTCATTCAATTTGACGGGGCCGAATTTGATTTCGGCGCCACCGATCCTTTGAGCGGCAAACGGTATGTGTTGCATAACCACACGCTTTATCTGATCGACGACTTCATTTATCCCATGTTGCACGCCGATATCGGCGCTCTCGTCAGCCGCCGGTTGATTCCTGCCTCAAGCCCAGTTACCGGTTTCGAGTTGGCGAACTTCCGGCTGCTCCGAAGCGATAACAGCAACTGGGAAATACATCCCGAGAACCCGAATCTTTCCGCCGTCGATCTGCAAACCTGGATTGACGACTGGCTGGGCGCGCAGGCGATCCTGGTGGAGCAAAAACCCATGTCCGGTAAGGACAGCGAATTCGTCACGGTATATTTCGAAAAGGGAAACTCTATTCGCTACCGCATACTCAACCGGGGAGAGGAACCGGCGCTGTACCGGGACGACCTGGGTTTGCAGTATTCGCTGGGGCGGGAAACATTTTACAATCTCGTTACCGGTCCCTTGCCCATGACGGATGAATTTGATCCGGACTCCATGATCAAAGTCGATGCGCCGCCTCCTGGCGCATCGACATACCGTCCATCCCTGGACATAGTCTCGACCGACTGACCCGTCCAGCCTTTACACTATGCCGGAACTCCCCGAAGTTGAAACCACCCGCCGCGGGCTGCTGCCCCACCTGAAAAACCGCACGGCGACGGATGTTAGAATCCGTAACCGGCAATTACGCTGGCCGATTCCGCGCGGCTTGAAGCAAAAAATTACCGGACAGAGAATCATTGATGTACGGCGCCGCGGCAAATATCTGATATTCGATTTTGAACAGGGCCATATGCTGGCGCACCTGGGCATGTCGGGCAGTTTTCGCATTGTCGATGTACAAGCGCCGGCGCGCAAACATGACCATATCGACTGGCTGCTCGACTCCGGCATGATACTTCGCTTTCATGATCCGCGCCGTTTCGGCTCTATTCACTGGGTGACGGGAGACATCCTGCAGCATCCTCTCCTTAAAGACCTGGGCCCCGAACCGCTTGAAGACGAATTTAACGGCGGCTATCTTTCGAATCTCGCCCGCAACCGCAAAATCGCCGTCAAAAACTTTATTATGAATTCCCGGGTGGTCACCGGCGTCGGCAACATCTACGCCAGCGAATCACTGTTCCTTGCCGGCATCCATCCCGACCGACCGGCCGGCCAGGTTTCTCAGAGCGGCTATCAGCGGCTGGCCGAAGCCGTCAAAACCGTACTGACCGCTTCAATCGAACAAGGCGGGACCACCCTGCGCGACTTTGTCAACGAAAACGGCAATCCAGGCTATTTCCGTCAACAACTGCGCGTCTACGAGCAAGCCGGTAACCCATGCCGGCAATGCGGCCGAGCCATCCAAATGCAGGTCATCGGCCAGCGCTCCAGCTACTTCTGCCCGCGCTGTCAGAAATAACAACAAGCATTCAGGCGTCAGAACCCGGAAGACAACGAAGGCGCTGTAAGTGATTCACCTCTTCTCCCGGAGCTGCTGTACTCCCGGCTGCAGTTCTCCGCCGCTTAAGTTTCCCCGAACAAAGCCGATAAATTCCAACATGGGATAACCGGTCTTCCGGCAATACGACTGCCGGCAGTCCGTATGTGGATTGAACCCTGCACTCAATAGAGAACCTCATGAGCGACTCCGACACAAGAAAGGCTCGCATCCTCATCATCGATGATAACCAGTCGATCCATAAGGATTTCGAGAAAATCCTTATTCCTCAGGCCGGAAACGCCGAATTGAAAAGCATGGAAGCCGACATATTTGGCGAGCCGGAAGTGGACAGTAGAGACGACGCGGTCGAATTTGAACTCGATCACGCACTACAGGGACAGGAAGGCTATGAAATGGCCCTCAAGGCACAAGAAGAAGGAAGGCCTTACGCCCTGGCGTTTGTCGACATGCGCATGCCGCCCGGTTGGGACGGACTGGAAACCATCGAATGGCTATGGAGGGTTGATCCCGACCTGCAGATAATTATCTGTTCGGCTTACTCAGATTATACCTGGACGCAGATTTCGAACCGCCTGGGTTTCGGCGATAAACTTTTTATACTGCAAAAACCGTTCTCGGAGACCGAAGTGCTGCAATTCGCACATTCGTTGTCCGAAAAACGCGACCGGCAGCATCAAGCTTCTCTTGAACTGGCGAAAACCCATGAGGAGTTAAAAACACAGAAGGCACACGCCGACCGGATCGAACGCGAACTTGTCGTTTCACAGAAACTTAAAAACGCCGGGGAACTTACTTCCGGCGTCTCGCACCAGATCAACATGCTGGCCCAACACGCGGAAAATAATGTACTGCAACTGCAAGCCGATATCGATAATGTTGTCAACCTGCTGAAACTTTATCGCCAGGTCCATGCTTACGAACTCAACGAAGACCGGCAGGCGGAAGTTCTCACTGAAGCCGAGAAAATCGAGACTAAACTCGGTGACCGCAACCTGGAAAACGATATCCAGAATAAGTTGATGCAAATCATGCAGGCGACCAGGGAAATGCTGAATGTCACCCTCGCAATCAAGGAATTTCAAACCAACAACCAGCCCGGGGAAAGGCTGGTGAATATCAACAGCATGATCATCAACCTGCTGAAAATGTCCCGCATCAATTACGAATATATCGCCGAGATAAAAACCGAGCTTGGGGAAGTCCCTTCAATATACTGTAACGCCGGAGACATGAACCAGGCGCTCACCAACCTGCTCATGAACGCTGTTCATGCCATCGCCGTAAACGACAACATAAACAACAGCGACAACAAGGGCAGCATCCACATCTCCACTGCGAAGTCGGACAACCAGCTGGAAATCAGGATCAAGGATTCGGGCTGCGGCATTCCCGAAGAGATTCGGGCCGATATCTTCAAACCTTTCTTCACCACCAGAACTACGGGCAGCGGCGGGGGGCATGGACTGCCGATAGCCCGCCACATCATTGAAAACGATCACGGCGGTTCGTTGAGCTTCGAAACCACGCCGGGCCACGGAACGACCTTTATCGTTCAACTCCCAATCTGGACAAGAAAGGGATTCGAGGAACGGCGCCATAGAAGTTAGTTCAAGATTTTTTGTGTCCGCAGTCGGACGACACAGAACGGCGCCATAGAAGTTAGTTCGGGATTTTTTGTGTCCGCAGTCGACAACACAGAACGGCGCCACCACAAGTAGGCTACTACTCGCAGTATCCGCAGTCGGACAAATGGCGCCACATAAATAGCCTTCTACTCACCATCATCTGCAGTCTGACACCCGAAATTCTGTCGATCCACTTAACCTTATATACGGGCTGTCATCCGCGATATACGGGCTGTCATCCGCGGCAAAAGTTTTTATAAATTCAGCGCACTTCGGCCAAACCTTCGCCGCGGGGATCGGAAGCGACATCGAACTTTTTGCTGGCCTTATTAAAAATCACCACCTGCATATTGCCATACCGGCGGTTCATCTCATCGAGCTGGTGGCCGCGCCATTGCAGTTCCAGACGCGTGTTCTGATCCAGCGCTTCAGGCTCAAAACTGATGCGGTCCGGCAGGAACTGATGATGAAAACGCGGCAACATAACCATCCGTTCGGCATCGCCGCCCTGGTAAAAATCCAGCGCCGCCAGCAGCACCATGGTAATAATCCGGCTGCCACCGGGCGTGCCCAGCACCGCGATCCGTTCGTCGGTTTCCAGAAATGTCGGCGACATGCTGGACAACATGCGTTTTCCCGGCTCGATCGAGTTCGGATTATTCCCGCCGGCCACCAGGCCATAGGCATTCGGAACACCGGGCTTGGCGGCGAAATCGTCCATTTCGTTGTTCAGCAGCACGCCGGTGCCCGGCGGCATGTAGCCGGAACCGAACGGCAGATTGACCGACAAGGTGGCCGATACGCGGTTGCCTTGTTTGTCGATGATGGAAAAATGCGTGGTATCCGTTCCCGCGGGCGTCACGGGGGCTCCTGGTAAAAGCATACTCGGAGTGGCTTTATCCAAACGGACGCTTGCAGCCTGGCCGGCCGCATAAAAAGGATTTAACAACCGTTCGACCGGCACGTCGACAAAATCAGCGTCACCCAGATACTCCGCCCGGTCGCGGTACGCGCGTCGCATGGCCTCGACAATCAAATGAATGCGTTGCGGTGCTTTATAGCTGTCGAGGTCATACTGAGAGAGGATATTGAATATGTTTATCAGCACAATACCGCCGGAAGAGGGCAAAGGCGCGCCGACGATTCTCATGCCGCCATACTCGCCATACAACGGCTGTCGCTCGATCACGCGATACTCCGCCAGATCGGACAGCCGCCAGATGCCACCTGCATCCCTGACGCCTTCCACCAGCTTTTTGGCGACAGGTCCTTTATAAAACCCGGCCGCGCCATTTTCGGAAATTGCCGTCAACGTTTCCGCAAGATCCTGTTGCACAACGGTAAAGCCTTCCTCCGGAATCTGCCCGGCATCCAGGAAAACCCGTGCCGCTTCACGGTACTGTTTAAGCACGTCGACTCGAAATCCGGCAAGCAGACGGTAACGACCGGTCACCGGAAACCCCTGCTTCGCATAGCGTATGGCCGGTGCCAGGCTCTTGTTCAGCGGCAACTTGCCGTAACGTTTCGCCAGATGTTCCAGAGCTGCGGGAATCCCGGGAATTCCGGCCGACAACGGTCCGTTCCTGGAAAGACCGGGAATGACATTGCCGTCTTCATCCAGATACATATTGCTGGTTGCACGGCCGGGCGCGGTTTCACGGGCGTCGAGCATCGTTTCAAATCCATCCATGGTCCGATGCAACAGGTAAAATCCGCCGCCGCCGATGCCGGAACTGTACGGCTCCACCACGGCCAGCGCCGCCGTGATCGCCACGGCCGCATCGAAAGCGTTGCCGCCTGCCGCCAGAATCTCATAACCGGCCTGGGTTGCCAGCGGATGCGCACTGGCAATGGCGTTATCGGTGACGTTTTTAAAAAGTGCTTCGGAGGTCGAAGCCGGTATCGCCGATGTCAACGGCAGCCAGGCGACCAACAGCAGGATACGCAAGCGGCGGATCATTTGAATTTTTCCTTCAGGGCCTCGGTAACCAGCGGATGGGTGAACTTCGCGACATCTCCGCCATGCCGGGCGATGTCCTTGATGAGGGTCGAGGAAAGAAACGTGAATTGCACGTCCGGGCTGAGATAGACGGTTTCAATCTCCGGTTGCATGCTCCGGTTCATGCCGGCCAACTGCACTTCGTATTCAAAATCGGATACGGCCCTTAAGCCGCGCACGATCACTTGTGCGCCCGTTTCATGCGCGAAGTCAACCATCATGGTTTTAAATCCTTGTACCTCGACCCGGGGGAAGCCGCTCAATACCCTGCTCGTCAATGCCACCCTCTCCTTGAGGGTAAACAGCGGGTGTTTTGCGGAGCTTGCCGCCACCGCCACCACCAACCGGTCAAACAGCCGCACCGCCCTGCGCACCACATCGATGTGCCCGTTGGTGATCGGATCGAAGGTGCCGGGATAAATCGCCGTGATATTCATAGCTCAGCGCCAGTCAAGTGTTTAAGGCCGTAGAGTGCCGCAAGTAAGCCCGGCTGACAAGGTTAAAAAACAATTCAACCACGGAGCGCGACCGCCAGGGATGGCGGAAGTGCAGATAATGCAGGATGCAATTATCTGCCACGGAGATCACTGAGAGAAAAATATAAAAACCGCCATTAATAAAGCTCAAGGCAAACGCTTATGTAAGTGTTCCCGCAATTACCCTAAAAACCATAACCCTATCAAAGGTAAGGAGAACCCAACAACGGTGTAACTTAAATTTTTTTAATCCTCCGTGATCTCCGTGCGCTCCGTGGTTAAATTTTCATAAAACCCGGGCCAAGCCGTAGGCCACATCGCCGGAAGTTTTTTCGCGGTACAGTTCCCAGCCGTCCGGCAAGGCCGGCAACCCGGGCTTGCGCGCCGCTTCGAGGTAAACCACGCTGCCGGACTTTACCCAGGCATACTCGGACAACGTCCGGCAGATTCCCGGCAGCAGGGGGCTGTTAAAGGGCGGATCGAGAAACACGATATCGAAAACCTGGCCGGGTCGGCGCAGATACTGTTCGCTGTCGGCAGCAACCACTTCCACCTGACCGGCTTTCAGTATCTCCCTCTGGTGGCGGAGTTGCCGCACCAGTTCAGTTTCCCGCTCCAGCATCAATACATAAGATGCACCGCGCGAGGCGGATTCAAACCCCAACGCACCGCTGCCGGCGAACGCGTCCAGGCACCAGCTGCCCTCGATCACCGGTTGCAACCAGTTAAACAAGGTTTCGCGCACAATATCCTTGCTGGGGCGCAGGCTCTCGAAATCGCTCACCGGCAAATGGCGGCCCCGCCACTGTCCGCCGATTATACGCACGCTGTGAGACGCGTTTTTCACCGCAATCCCGCGTCTTATCTGGATTCTTCAATCGAACCGCCGACGATTACCGAGACAAAATTCCCGGGATGCAGGCGCCGCTCGAATGCGTCTTTGACCGCATCGACGGTGACCGCCCTGATATTGGCGTTGAAGTCATCCAGGTAGTCCAGGGGCAACCGATAGAAAGCAATCATGGCAAGGTAATTCACCAGTTCCAGATTACTGTCAATGTTCAGCGGAAAGCCGCCGGTAATGTTCTTGATCGCTTTATCCAGTTCCTGCTTCGTCGGTCCGCGTTCGACAAAACGGCGGATATCGTCACGCAGCAACGCCAATGCCTCTTCGGCCTGTTCATTGCGCGTCTGCATGCCGGCGATGAACGGGCCCTTGACGTCCATGGGCAGAAAATAGCTGTGTACGTCGTAAGCCAGCCCCCGGTCCTCGCGGATATTCTGCATCAACCGGGAAGCAAAACCGCTACCGCCCAACACATGATTGCCGACGTACAACGGGAAATAATCCGGATCACCCCGCCGCATGCCCGGTTGGCCGAGCACAATGTGTGTTTGGGTGGTTTTCATGGGCAGTCGTATTTCTTTTGCCTTTTCAAGCCCGGCCACGGGTGGAATCGGCGCAGGCTTTTCGCCTTTGGGCAGTCCCCGCAGCAGTTCTGCAACGTGGCGCTCGGCGGCTTCGCGCGACAAGTCGCCGACGACGGCAACGACGGCGTTGCCGGCCGTATAGTATTGCTTGTGAAATTCCACGAGATCTTTGCGGGTGACGGCTTGAATGCTGTCGGCGGTTCCCTCCGGGGGATGGGAATACGGATGATCGTCAAAAACTGCGGCATAAAATGCGTCGGCCGCAACGGAACCCGGATTCTGTTGCTTTTGTTTTATAACCGCCAGCAATCGTCGTTGATCCCGCTCCAGCGCCTCGGAAGGGAACGTCGGCTTCCCCATCACTTGTCGCATGATGTCGACTGCCTGCTCCAGCTTGCCGGTTTCACTAAGCGTGCGCAATGACACCACTGCCATGTCTCGATAAGACTCATTGCTGAGCTGGGCGCCGATATCCTCCAGCCGTACGGCAATTTCATCCTCGTCCATGTCGTTGGCGCCGCTGGTCAACAGCGAATTTGTCAGTAACGCCAGGCCGGGCATGTCGCCGTCACGGACACTGCCCGCCGAGTACACCACGCGTATATCCACCATCGGCAAGCTGTGCGACTCCACAAACAGCACCTGCACGCCTTGTTCGCTCTCCCAGCTTTGTATTTCCGGCACGGCGAATGCGGTGCGAACAAGGAGCAACGACAAAATGAGACCGGCGAGACTCATAATGTTTTTGATACTTGGTTTCATTATCACGCCCCCTCGTCCGTTGTTGCCTGCGGCACCAGTTCGGCCACCGTCAAATGCCGATCGATCAGATACTTGCGCGCCACGGCCTGAACCTGCTCGGCCGTGACCGCCTGCACACCGGGGATGTACTCCTCAAGACGCCGCCAGCCCAAACCCACCGTTTCCAGCACCCCGAGGCGCATCGCCTGGTAGTACATGGAGTCGCGCTGGTAGACATCGGCCGCCACGACCTGCGCCTTCACCCTGGCCAATTCAGCCTCGCTGACCTTTTGGTTTTTCAGGGTTTCGATTTCCTTCATTAGGGCCTCTTCCAGTTTCTCAACGGAAACCGTGCCTACCGGCGTGGCGACAAATGTGAACAGCTCATCCAACCGGCTGTATGGGTTGTAACTGATGCCGGCGCTGACCGCCAGTTGCCGTCCCCGTACGATGTTTCTGCTCAGCCGCGCGCTTTCGCCGCCGTCAAGTATGCCCGCCAACACTTCCAGCGCGTAGATTTCTGCGGGATCCTTGACAGTATTCAATACCGGCGCTTTATAGCCCATCAACAGATAGGGAACACGGGCGCGCGCATCCTGCACTTTTATGCGTCGCAATCCCAACTGCGGTATTTCGTCACGCGGCTTAAGACGGGGAATATCGGACGGTTTTAACGGCCCGAAATATTTTTTTGCAAGACGATAAACCTCGTCAGGCTCAACATCGCCCACTACCACCAATGTGGCATTGTTAGGCGCATACCAGTTTTTATACCAGCGTTTCGCATCCTCAACCGTATAGGCCTGTATATCCTGCATCCAACCGATCGGCAGATGATGGTAGGGACTGTTGACGAAGGCGGTCGCCATGAATTGCTCGTACGTTAGCGATTGGGGATCGTCCTCATAGCGGCGGCGACGCTCCTCCGCCACCACGTCGCGTTCCTTGAGAAATTCCTTTTCATCGAAAATGACGTCACTCATCCTCTCGGCCTCCAGCTTCAAACAAAGCTCGAGACGGTCGTTGGCAATTGACTGGAAATACCAAGTGTAATCCTTGCTGGTTGCGGCATTTTCACTGCCGCCGTTCAGGGCGATGATCTCTGAGAATTCGCCCGGCTTCAGGTCATCCGTCCCCTTGAACATCATGTGCTCCAGCATATGGGAAAGACCTGTAATTCCGCTGTACTCATAGCTGGAGCCGACTTTGTACCAAACCTGGGAAACAACCACCGGCGAGCGCGTATCGGGTTGCACGAGCACCTTCATCCCATTGCGTAAGGTGTACTCATGAACTTCAGCCGGGGCATTGAGCGCGGATTCTGACTGTCCGAAGCATGCCGGCATCAGAACCAACTGTAACAAAAGGGCGATATTAAGCTTGTTCCTCGTCCATAAGCCCATTCTTCCCATGACCTGTTTATTCACTTTGGAATCACTCCGATTTCTATGACAATTATTTTACGACGATCGCTTAACCGCGATGCCTGCAAATGATACGATAATCCGGCACTGGTGTTCGAGTTAACCCGCGACATATACAAAATGATACGATAATCCGCCCCTGATGTCGGGTTAACCACGGTACAAACAAATAATTACGATAGCCGCCCGCCCCGCCCCCGATGTCGGGTTAACCGCGGTACAAACAAATGATACGATAATCCACCCCTGATGTCGGTTAACTGCGGTACAAACAAATGATACGATACTGCGACCTTCACCGCAGCAAGATGTTCACTCACGCGCATAAATACTTTATCCATGGGTTTACTTGATAAACTAAGACGCCGCCGCGACGATACCGCCGATGAGCGCGGCGCCTCTCCCGAAAAAGAATCACGCCTTAAAGCGGGCCTGCGAAAGACCCGTGCTATCCTCACCGCCGATATCGGTGATTTGCTTGCCGGCCGCACAAAAATCGATGAAACCGTGCTTGAGGAACTGGAAAACCGGCTGCTAATAGCGGACATGGGGATTGAAACCACCGGCGCGGTTCTGGAAGCCTTACGTAAGCGCATCGGTTACGGCGACGTTCAGACAGTGTCATCGTTGATCGTCGCCCTGAAAGAAATACTGAAGAAGCAGCTGATCCTCAAAAACGGCCCTGAGCCGGACCCCGATCACGATCCTCCTCATACAATCCTGGTAGTGGGCGTCAACGGCAGCGGGAAAACCACAACTATCGGCAAACTCGCCA
>DASVCP010000169.1:0-9153 GCA_036381555.1 Gammaproteobacteria bacterium | reverse complement strand
ACGCAAAACCACAACGAGCCGTCGACGTCCTCGTAAATCTCGGTCACCGCGCCGGGGCCGAAGGCGCCAGGCTCGGTGGCGGACGCCGGGATGTGCAGGAAGTCGTCGGTTTCAGGTTGATAGAGGTGCACGCCCTGCTTGTCGGTGCCTATCCATACCCGCTCCTTGCTGTCGATCAAAATACCGGTGAGGATATCTGTGCTGAGTGAGCGGGAATTGTTTTTTTCATGGCGGTAGTGCCGGTGAGTTCGGGTTTCCGGATCGATGACATACAACCCGCTTTCGCTGGTCATCCATATCTTCCCTTGACTGTCCATTCTTAACATCGATGTCGCCACCAGCCGGGCTTCGTCGTAAAAACGCTCGAACGTGTAAGTCTTGGTGTCAAACCGGAAAAGGCCGGTGGTGGCGGTCATCCACAGTATTGACGGATCACGGCGGTCGTTGATGATCTTGGTGATGGTGTCGGGAATCTCACGAACCTTGTCGCGCGGTTCATCGAGAGAATGGTATATCACTTCCCGTTTGCGCATATCGAAGCCGATCAGGCCGAAAACCTCCGTGCCGATCCACAGAATCCTGCCCGGCCCCTCCGTCATGCCCCAGATAATGTTGCCGTCGGTTACCGGGTAGTTGTCAAACGTTTCGGTGTCGGCGTTGAAGGCGCTGACCACATGGCCGCCGGCCCATAACGTCTGGTCGGAGCCGATCAGCAGGCTGAAAACCGAGTTGGAGCCGAGACTGTCGGGATCGTCGGGTTTGTAGTTGAAAACGGTGTATTCATAGCCGTCATAACGTCGCAGCCCGTTGTCGGTTCCGACCCAGAGATACTCGGTCGCGTCACGTTGCACCGCGTAAACCCAGTCGCGGGTCGGGCCGCTCTCCAGATGCAATGAGTTGACCTTGAAACGGGCGGGGTGATTGATGTTCGGCGAAGCAAAGGCGGGCGCTGCCGTCAGCAGAAGCAACGCGGCAATCAGGTGACAGCTGTTCCCTGGGCGAGCTTTCATCGGGAGGAGTTGGTCCCACAGTTCCTATAAGACTGTTATCGTCAGTATGCGGATATTCTTGACCATACCCAATAGCCAGACGTTTGGAAAAAAACGCCGGCACTAATTAAAACAGGTTCCGGCGTTTGCGTTGGAGGCGCGACGTTGGGGTCGGTAGATCAAGTCTTAATTGAGATCTTTTTTATCGGTTCAGCCGGTCAATATTCGTCGATAAACGCCGATAAACAAAACAGGTAAGCAGTCCGGGGTTCTCCATTCAATGATACCAGGCCTTGATATCCGCACGATGATGGTACTGTTGCTGTTAAGCTCGGTGCTGATGACAGGCATTTTATGGCTTGGACCGCGTAGCGGCCGTAGAGACGGCTTGGGCAAGTGCATTGCCGGTTTGGGACTGGTCACGCTGGGTTGGTTTTTGATGACCATGCGAGGACTGCTGCCTCCGGTGCTGTCGGTGTCGCTGGCCGACTCGGTGATGCTTGGCGGACTGTGCCTGCTGGTGGCGGCGTTGCTCGAGTTTGGTCGCAGACCGCTGCCGTGGGTGCTGGCCGTGCCGTCACCGTTGTTGTTCGGTCTGTTGTTGCCGGTTCAAAACAATTTCATGGTCTATACGCTGGTGACCAGCTTTGTCCTGGCGATTCCATTGCTGTCACTGGCCGTGCTTTCCTGGAGACTCGGTTATGGAGCAGTGCGCTGGCCCATGGCGCTGTTGTATGCGTTGGGCGGCGCCTTGCTGATGCTGAGGGCATTGGGTATCTGGTTCTCGTCGGGCACACAAGCCCCGATCGGGATTTTTCACGCGAACGCGTTGAGCGCGGTTACCTTCATGATCCTGTTTGCCATGACCATTACGGGTTCTTTCGGGTTTCTGGAAATGCGGCGTCAGCGCGCCGAATCCGAAATATTGCATCTGGCCATGTTCGACAGCCTTACCGATTTGCTCAATCGGCGCGCGTTTCTCGAGCTTGCCGAGCGCGAATTGTCACGGGCGCGGCGAACGGAACTGCCGTTCTGCATGCTGATGATTGACATCGATCATTTTAAAATCATAAACGATACTTACGGTCATGCTGTCGGTGACCGCGTATTGAGCGCGATTGCAGAAGTGGCTAAACGCTCACTGAGGCGGGAGGATTTGCTGGGACGCTACGGCGGCGAAGAATTTTGCGCGCTATTGCCGAGTACCAATTTAAATCAGGGGTTGCTGGTGGCGGAGCGAATTCGTGCCGCGGTTACCAGGCTTGCTGTTGGCGGTATTTCCAGCACGGTCACGGTGAGCATTGGCGTTACTATCTGCGACAACGCGGGAGAGAACGAAATCAGCGCCGGTCTTCAACGCGCCGATCAGGCCTTGTACCATGCCAAGCACTCCGGACGGAACTGTGTTGTCGCATTTGAAGCCATGCAGGATGAGATGCCGGGACTCCCTTATGCCGCCGGGCAGCGGACATGAAGTACGGTGTTAAAGAACAAAGGAAATCTTGGGTTTAACCGGATATTTCGCGCGATATCCGGATGATGTCTGAACCGGTTTGTTTCTTGCATTGTTTGTCTGTGTGGCAACAAAACGTTTATTCATTCTTGGCATTCTGTTTACAGCCATTTCAATGTCGGGCGGACTGGCGCATTTGTTTGAGTTGCCGAACAAGATTCATTTGATGGCCCAGGATTATTTGACGGTGCAGCAAATCTACCGGGGTTGGGCTTTGCTCGGAATTGCCGTGGTGGGGGCCCTGTTATCGACGATGATTTTGTGCGTGCTGGTTCGTACAGATACTCAGCGTTTCCCTCAAGTTTTGATCGCAATGATATGTATCGCGCTCAGCCTGGTGATATTCTTTCTGGTGACATATCCGGTCAATCAGGAAACTGAAAACTGGACGCACTTGCCGGCGAACTGGCGGGAACTCCGTCAGCGGTGGGAATATTCGCACGCGGTGAATGCCGTATTGTATTTGTTCGCGTTTATCGCGTTGCTCATGGCTGCATTGAGGGAGGGCAAGCCATGGAATTGATCCTGCCACTCGGAACGGCTGTCACGAAGATCCGGGTGTTTAGAGAGAAAAAGTCGGACGTAATTAAAAAACTGCCCGGTCAGGATAACCGGGCAGTTTTGTCAGCACGCGGTGAAAACGCGTTTTATTGCCACCAGTAAACCGACGCCCACGGATAGTTGCCCGCGCTGCTGTTGAAGTGATAGTAGTCGCCTGACCCCTTCGCCGGCAGTGCCGCGCCGGGTGTGGTGACGGCGGTACCCGAACCGTTGACGGTTACCGAAATACTGCGGCCGGCAAAGTTTGAGACACCCCATCCGGCAACCGAATCCGGGGTTCTGAAGCAATGGGCTCCGGTGGTGTTGAAGTTGCCCGATTGGCCGCCCGTTATTATGTTGGGACAGTCGCCGCCACCACCGGAGCTGCTGGAGCTGGAGCTACTGCTGCTTGAGCTCGAACTGCTGGAGGAGGAGCTGGAGGACGACGACGAGCTTGAACTCGTGCCGCCGACCGTCACCGTGAAAACCTGGGGAGTCTGAGCGCCGCAACTGTTGGTGTACGTGGCGGTTGCCGTGCACGAAACCGCCGGGCTTACCGTTTGTTCGCGCGCTGTGCCGGACGTACCGCATCCCGTCCAGTTCCAGGAACCGGAAATCGGCTGCGGACCAAACTGCACGGAACTGCCGGCCGAAATGGTCACGCTGGACGCTTGTTGCCAGGATCCGCCATTAACGCGCAGATAGGGCGTGGTAGCGGTTGGGCTGCAACCGCCGCTTGAAGACGAACTGCTGGAGCTGCTGCTGGTCTGGCTGGCTCTGAAGTCCGCGATTTCCTGGCGGACATTCTGCATCGCCTTGGCCGCGTCGGCTTCATCCGGCTGGCCTTCGTTGACACCGCAAGGTACGCCATTGCACAGGACGCGGGGGTTGGAAAACTTGGCGACACGCGGGGCGTTGTACAGCCAATAATAAGTCATGATGGAACCGAACACGTTGTCGACACCGTGACCCAGACCGTAGCGGTAACGCACACCGCCTTCATCGCCCTGGCGGCGTGAATGGGCCAGTCCCATGTTGTGCCCCAGTTCGTGCGCCAGTGTCAACGGGCCGCAACCCGGGCCAACCACGTTCCAGGTCCAGTCGCGATGCACGGCAAGATAACCGACGCCGCAGTTGCCCCGCTGGTGCAACTGGCTGACAAAATCGGCGCCCAACTGGTTTCTCAGGTTGAGGGCTTCCTGGTCGACGCGAAGATTCCCCAGCACGGCGGCCATGTCCGAGCCGCTTTCTTCATGCGGTCTGACGCCCACCAGGCGCAATTGAATGTCCACCTCGCTGTCCAGGTAGGCGTTGTTGATCTGGGTGACCCAGTTTTGCATCGCCGTTTCCGGTTGATTGTTAAAGTAGTTGGCGGAATATCCGTCGTATAAAATCAGGAGATCCACGGTGACTGCCTGCGCTATGCCGCCGACGGACATCAACATGGCGAGCAGGCATATGCGCAGCATGCCGCCGTTTTCATTGTTAACTTTCATTACACCCTCCTCATAACGTTGATTTACTTGCTTATGAATTCCCTTCCAGTTCCCCGGCTGGAGGAATGATCATATCGGTTTCGGCTTCGTTGCGTTTAAAAAGCGTTTCACTGGACGCGATCCAGCCCGATTCGCCGTGCGCCTGCAACACGTAATGCCCGCCAGGCGTGTCGATGCCGCCCAGGCTCAAACCGTCGCCCACCGTGATGGTAACGCGGTGCGGGTCGTTGAAGTTTTCCAAATGTCCGTGCCAGGTGACGCTGCCGTTGGCATGCGTTTCCGTATGGTCGACGCGCATTGTATATCGTTCGCCAAGCTGCCAGATCGGAATTTCCAGCGTGTCGCCGGGCATCAACGTTTCAATGCGCATCGGATTAAAACGAATGTATTCGCGCCCGTCGAATTTTTCTTCCTGGGTCAGCGGCAGATCGTCGTGGGGCGTTTCGACGCGTGTCCAGGCTTCGGTTTGAGTCATTGTTTCCACCACTTGCCTCGGATCAAACGATTTACCCCCCCGACGTGTTTGCATTGCCTCCAGGCGGTTTTCCAACTCCGGGTAACCGGCATTGTCCGAAACTTCAGCGTACTTTTCCTGCAATTCTTCGTTGATGGAGGAATCTGCCGCGATCGTTTGACGCCCATCTTTGCCGGCGGTTACGGGAGTCCTGTTTAAGGCATGGCCCGGCTCATGGTTTGACGATGGGCCGGGTGGCGATGAGAGGCTTTGAGCAAGATCGGAGTCCTGTCTTTTTGAGTTTTGAAAAATGAAAAGCACGACAACTGCCGATGCAGCTACCAGAATCGCAATCACCAATGATTTTTGGTTCATTCTTTCCCCTACCCGAAAGAATCGTGTGCGCGTTTGTAATTACGGGGAGAGATTGCGGCTGTACATTTGTATATACAGAACGTCAAGCTCATTGACTGTGCGAGGCGGCAATATTTGACGCCGCGGCGATGAGCGTCTTTTCTCCCCCCAGGAGTGATTGGGATTATGTGCAGAAGCCGCCGGTGTTTTCAATGGGTGAGAAGTATTTTGAGAAACTGCGCATCCCCTTTGAGGGTGAACGGGCAGTGTAAGTTTTAAAGATGGGGCTTACTATATTTAAGTAGTAACACCAGTTACATGGGTGCAAGCGTTGATATTTGACGCGGCTCCTTTCACTTGCTTGTAAATTCAAGCATTAGCTTCCTTAGCCGTTTTAAAGCTGAACCGGGAGCGGAAATTTCCGCTCCCGGTTTTTTTGAGTCCGGAAATTGCCGTCCGATAACGGTTGCTTCAACGGCCGGCGGTTGGGTAAATTACAGCAATACTCTACTCCATCATCCTTACTATATACAGGGAGCCGGTACATGGATTTTTATAGACTGGTACTGCCGCAGCATCTGAATCATCATGGCTCGCTGTTCGGCGGGCACATGCTGCAATGGATCGACGAGTTCGCCTATATCGCCGCCAACCTGGAATTCCCCGGCCGCCAGTTCGTGACGGTTGCTTTGGAGCACGTTGAGTTCAGGCGCCGGATTTATAACGGTCAGATTCTGAAGTTCGATATCCAGCGTGACCGACTGGGGACGACCTCGGTGCGCTATAACGTCAAGGTGTACGGCGAGCGGCTGGAGGGCGACCGTGAGCAGGTCTTGTTCGAAACCCATATCGTGTTCGTTAACGTGGACAACGACGGGAATAAAAAAAATATTTAACAAGAATATAAGTATTAAAGCATTAGAGTATGGAGGCGGATGCCCAGCCGAAATACTTCCATACTTTTATACTTTCATTCTGCGTTTCATTTTCTCTGTGTCCTCCGTGTTCTCCGTGGTTAGATTGGTTTAGTTTTCGATCTTCTCGACTCTGATCATGACGTTGTTGCGGTTTTCGGAACGGTTGCTTGCTGCGGCGCCAGGGCGGTTTAATTGCCTGATGCTGTTTTCCGTCACCGCCCCCAACGGTATCCATTCGCCCAGACGGCCGCGCAGCGTGGTGGACAAGCCGAATGTGTTGATGCCGCCGGACGCCCCCAGGCTTTGTTGCTGCGGTTCGACCTCCAGAACCACTTCGTCCCGGTTGAGTCTGGCGGTTACATACAGGCCGCTGTTCACGTTGCGGTATTCGACAAGTTCCTGTTCGATCACCCGGTTGCCTTGCCTGAGTTGCTGCCGGCTTCGAACCGGTACGCTGACACCGGTATAAATCAGCGCCGGCCTGCCTTCCGTTGCCCGGATTTGCGGTGTTTGTTGACTGCCTGTTGAGGAAGCGGTGCGGCCCGCTTCTATACGGATACCTTCCGATTCGCCTCTGTCATTGATGGTAATTCTGCGGCCGTCCCTGTCCAGTGCGCCGCCGGCATTCAGCGCGCTGTCGACGCGGTCGCTTTGCCCGCTGTTCTTTACGCTGATCAGGAGCTGGGCGGGCGCTTTGTCCAGCCGGGCAATCATATCCCTGATGGAAGCCAGATTCTCCGGATCGGTGCGGATGATCAGCTGATAGTCGGCGCCGGTTAACGCGTCTCCCGGATTCATGAACGGCCGGATGATAGGGATCATTTCCTCGGCGGTGCGATTGTGCAAATCGATGATTTCGGCGGGTTGTGCGGGGACCCCACCCGGAAAGAGCAACAGTAAAACTATGATCAGCGGCAACCGTTTTGTCATCATAGGTAAAGCCTTCGTAACTGCGGATCCGCTACGCTGATTTCCCAGGCTTCCGTGAAGAATTTCAACAGCTCTTTCGCCTGGCGGGGTGCGTGGAAATCGATGGTTGCCTCATAGCGATCGGAAAATTCACGTAGCACGTATCCTTCGGCATCGATCACCATAAAGGCCCGCAGGTAATCCTTGTAATCGTCGTGCAGTTTTTTGATTTTCACGTAACTGCTGAGTTGTTGCGCCAGTTGAATCAGCCGGTGTCCGTCTTTCACGGCCGGGGTACTGTCCTGCACCAGTACCTGGATTTGGGTGTATTTGCTGCGGCGGGCGAGCCTGCTTAAGCTCTGGATAAATTCCTGGCGGTTGTAAAGCTCGGGATCCATGTGCCGGCTGACGATGTGCACCGAACGCTTTGCCTGGTCGGCCATATGCTGGGTTACCAGGCGCAGTTCCTGACTGCTGCCGGTTATGAATTCATGCTGCGTTTCACCGAGAGTATGGTTTTCCAGTTGCTCCCGGGTGATCCGCGTTTCGGCATTGAGGTTGGGCGCCGGCGGTTCCTGCATGATTCCGTTCTATATATGCTTGGCCATATGGCCTGCATTTCCCGTGTAGCTCGACGGCGTTAAGGCCAGGAGATGCTTCTTGGCCATCTCGGGCAGTTCAAGCTCATCGATAAATTTCCGGATGGCGGCCTGGTCGATTTCGCGGCCGCGGGTCAGCGCCTTGAGCTTTTCATAGGGTTGATCGATGCCAAAACGGCGCATTACCGTTTGTATGGCTTCGGCCAGGACCTCCCAGCTGCGATCCAAGTCAGCCTGGATCGCATCATGGTTCAGTTCCAGCTTGCCCAGGCCTTTCATGAGCGATTGAAAGGCGATGAGCATGTGGCCGGCGCCGACACCCAGGTTGCGCAGCACGGTCGAATCGGTTAAATCGCGTTGCCAGCGGGAAACGGGCAGTTTTGCGGCCAGGTGCTCGAACAGTGCGTTAGCCAGTCCCAGGTTGCCCTCGGCATTCTCAAAGTCAATAGGGTTGACCTTGTGCGGCATGGTGGAGGAACCGACTTCGCCGGCGACGGTTTTTTGCTTGAAATATCCCAGCGAAATATAACCCCAGATATCGCGGCTGAAATCGATCAGCACCGTATTGAGGCGGCGTTGCGCGTCGCACAATTCGGCGATGCAGTCATGCGGCTCGATCTGAGTGCTGTAAGGGTTCCAGACCAGGCCAAGCCGGGAAACGAACTCGTGAGCCAGCGCCGGCCAGTCGATGGCCGGGTAGGCGGCGATATGCGCGTTGAAGTTGCCGACGGCGCCGTTGATTTTTCCGGTCAGTTCCACGCCGCCGATTTGCGCTCGCTGCCGTTTCAGCCTGTGCACGACGTTCGCCAGTTCCTTGCCGACCGTGGTGGGGCTGGCGGTCTGGCCGTGCGTGCGTGACAGCATGGGGACATCGGCGAAGGTGTGAGCCATGCTTGTCAGCGTGTCGATGATCCGGTCGATTTGGGGAAGCAGCACCCGGTCACGCGCTTCCTTCAGCATCAGGCCGTAAGCCAGATTATTGATGTCTTCGGAAGTGCAGGCAAAGTGAACGAATTCGCTTACCCGTTGCAGTTCCGGCATATCGGCGACTTTTTCCTTAAGGAAGTACTCGACGGCTTTGACGTCATGATTGGTGGTGCTTTCGATGGCCTTTACCCGCTCGGCATCGGCCGGGGAGAAGTTCTTGATAATGTCGTTCAAATACCCAAGCGCGGTTTCGCTGAAGCGAGGGACTTCAAGAACGTCGGGTTGGGCGGCGAGGGTTTCCAACCAGCGCACTTCCACCAGCGTTCGATATTTAATGAGCCCGAATTCACTGAAAATGTGACGCAGAGAATCGCATTTGGCGCCGTAGCGGCCGTCGAGGGGGGAAAGTGCCGTCAGTGAGGAAAGTTCCATTGTTGCCTGGTCATGCGTTCATG
>DASVCP010000168.1:0-8776 GCA_036381555.1 Gammaproteobacteria bacterium | reverse complement strand
CCATTTGCTGATCAACAATACGTCATTGAACCTTGCCGCGCCGCCCTGGTACAACGAGGGGATTGCCGAATACTTTGGAACCTATATGGAAAAGGACGGCAAGATTATCCTTGGCGATGTCTCAATTGTGAAAGACCGCTTCTATTCCATGTTGGACCGGTTCGGCCGTGCCGAAAGCGTCGATACTGAAAGTCTGTTTAAAGCCCGGCAGGAAGAATTGGGTATCGCGGACGATATGACTCGCGACCAGGAAAAGTTCACAAGTAAGTTCTATGCCCGTTCGTTTGCCGTCGTGCATTATCTCAACGCCGATCCCGGCCGTCGAAAGCAGTTGATCACCTATTTATACTTGCTCAACAAAGGGCATTCGGTGGATGAAAGCTTTAAACATGCTTTCAACATGGAATTTGCCGAACTTGACGGTGTTGTCGACGCTTATATAAATGACAGATATATGATGGGGCGCGTGTTCACCATGGGCGAAAGCGGCGTGGAATTTCCCGAATTTGCCCATACAGTCACTGTTCTGAAACCGCGCGAGGCGCTGGAGTTTCTCATCCCCAGAATTGTGCTGTATTCCGATACGTTTCTGGGCGCGGAAAATCTTGAGAAGATGTATGCTGAGGCCGAGGCGATCTACCCGGATTTTTTTCAAGGTGAAAGTGCGGGCGTGCCCTAGTGAGTCGGGGAGTGGGATTGCCAAGTTAAGGAGTCTGATTTAACAGGAGATATATTCAAAGTGCGCACCGGACGGCTTTCGTCATTGAAAAAAGCTACGAACGGGTTCAAAGACCATGTTCCCGGTCAACTGATAAACAACAGCGCGAGTTGCAATTGGAGCAGCCTGTTTTTATGCGACTTCATCATGCCGGATTTCCTGCCGGACGGGCCCGCGCCGGGCATACCCGATTATTCGTTCGGTCTGTTTCACAGCGGCAGCCTGGCCGGGGAGTACAGTCTGCAGTCGGACTCGTGGTCGCCCCAGGACGTACACGCGGGACAGATATGCTTTCTGCCGCCAGGGCATCACATAAACTGGCATTGGTGGCCGCTAAAAAACGACAAACCGCTTAAGTTGGTAATCGCCCACCTGTCGTTCGAGCTGGTTGGAAAAAAGGCATTGGAGGTGTTCGATGTCGACCCGGGTCGTGTTGAAGTTAAAACGGCGTTGATTGCCGCCGATCCGTTATTACAACAGCTTATTCTTGCGCTGAAGAACGAAGTCGAACGCGGCAATCCCAGCGGGGCGCTGTACGGTGAAACCGCTGCTGAAATGATGGCTATTCACCTCCTGACGAAACATTGTGTAGTGAGGCCGGAGATGGCGAGCTGCAAACAGGGCCTGTCTTCCGGACAATTGCGCAAAGTGTTCGAATACGTCGACATTCATCTCGACCGCGAGATATCGTTGAACGAGCTGGCCGGGCTGGCGGGAATGAGCGGCTATCACTTCCTGCGCATGTTCAAACGCTCGACCGGACTGACTCCGCTGCAATACATGATTCGGCGGCGCATGGAAACGGCAAAAGAACTGTTAACCAGGACCAAACTGTCGATAACCGAGGTCGCGCTGGAAGCCGGTTATGAGAATACCAGCCATTTTATCAATCTGTTCAAGCGATACACAGGCGTTACGCCCGCTGTCTTTCGGCGAAAGCTTTGAGATTCCCCGGGCGGATGGAAAGAAACGGTTCATTTCCACCAACAGAGACCCCGGTAAATCGGCTGACGTTTTCCCCGCTTTTCGGCGTGCATGAAACTCTGGTATCTTGAGCATCATTCAGCCGTAGGGTTGTTCATGCGTAATGATTCTTATGAGCTGTACGTTTTGTCTTTGATGGCGCGCTGCTCAGTGTCAAGAATCTCAGCACAAGTTCTTTCATGACCAATGAAAGTGATCCGCGCTTCCCTTTTGTTTTCGTAATCAAATTGGTCTGTCGTGGGGTGAGGTTGTGTCGGTTATTGCAGTAGAGTCCGGTTTGGCATGAATGCCGGCATAGACGATCGCGAAAAAGCGGAATCCCCTGACCGGCAACAGGAGCGGCGGTACCGCGAGATATTCGAGCTTACCAGCGACGCCGTGCTCATTTTCGATTACCAGGGGCGACTGATCGAGGCGAATCCTTCCGCCTGCGCCATGCACGGGTATTCTCGCGAAGAATTCATCGGCATGCACGGGAGCCGGTTTATTCATCCGGACAATCATATTCATTTTGAAGAGTGTTTGCGCAGGGTGAGCGCCGGTGAGCGTTATTCAACCGAAGGCAGGCATGTTTGCAAGGGCGGCGGGAATATTTCGGTCAAGGTGACAGCCGCAACGTTTATGTTCGCCGGTCAACCTGCGGTGTTGACCATGGTGCGGGATGTGACCGGAGAGCGAAACGCGCTCGAAGCGTTGCGCGAACGCGAGCGGCATTTGAGCGCGATTGTGGAGAACACCCCCGAATGCGTGAAAATCGTCGCCGCAGACGGCGCGTTGCTGCGGATAAATCCGGCCGGCTTGAGGATGGCGGAAGCCGAGCCGACCGCGAATATGACGGGCGCGAATGCCTATGAACTGGTTGCGCCCGAGCATCGCGACATGTACCGCGCTTTCAACGAGCGAATCTGCCAGGGTGAAAGCGGCATTCTTCAGTATGACATCATCGGCCTGCGGGGAACGCGGCGTCACCTGGAAACGCATGCCATCCCTTACCTCAATCCTGACGGGACCATCGCCCAACTGGCGCTGACCCGCGACATCACCGAAGCCAGGCAAGCCGAAGAAACGCTGCGGGACAGCGAGCAACGGTTTCGGGCGGCTTTCCATCAGACGGCTGTCGGCATGGCGCAGGCGGATCTCGGCGGAAGACATGTACTGGTGAACGACCGCTATTGCCGGATTACCGGCTACAGCCGTGAGGAACTGCTTGCAAAGACTTTCCTGGACATCATGCATCCGGATGACCGGGAGCCGAACTTAAAGAAGCTGCAGCAGCTTAAGTCCGGTGAAACATCGGCTTTTGAGATTGAAAAACGCTATATCCGCAAGGATGGCGGGATTACATGGGCTCATGTCTCCGTATCGTACATTCTTGATACCGAGGGGAAGCCTCAGTACACCATCGGGGCTGTTCAGGACATTTCCGAGCAAAAGCGCAAGGAGCAGGCGCTTCAGTTTCTCGTCGATTTGAATGTGGCCATCCAGCCGCTCGCCGAACCCGGTGAGATTATGACCGTTATCGCCCGCATGCTCGGAGAACATCTGGGTGTGGACCGTTGCGCTTACGCGGAAGTGGACACCGACAGAGAGTATTACAACATCGTCGGGGATTATACCCGCGAAACTCCGAGCGTGGTGGGACAGTTCAGCATACACGCTTTCGGCGAGGAAGCGTTGCGATGTATGTACGAGAACCGTACGTTTGTATCTGCAGACGTCGAAAGCGACCCGTGCATCGATGAAAAGGGGCTTCCCGGGTTTCGCCAGAAAGGCATCCGCGCGGCCATTTGCGTACCGCTGCACAAGGGAGGACGATTCGTGGCCGGCGTCGCCGTACACCAGCGCACTCCCCGGTCCTGGCAGCCGGATGAAGTCGAACTGGTCGAACTGGTCGCCGGTCGCTGTTGGGAATCGATCGAGCGGGCTCGCGCTATCCGGAACCTTCAAGAGAACGAGCAGCGTCAACGGTTCGTCATGGATTCCATGCCGCAGAAGATCTTTGCTGCAAAACCCGACGGCGAAGACAGCTATTTTAACCCGCAATGGACAAAGTTCACCGGGCTTTCCGTTGAGCGGATGCTCGGGTGGGGCCGGACACAGTTCATTCATCCAGACGATCTGGACGAGAACCTCAAGACCTGGCGGCACGCCGTCGACACCGGCGAACCGTTCCAGTTCGAACACCGTTTCAGGGGACGCGACGGCGGATACCGCTGGCATATGAGCCGCGCGCTGCCGATGCGGGACGCCCAAGGCAATATCGTCATGTGGGTCGGCTCAAGCACCGACATTCATGATCTCAGGCAGGCGAAGGAAGAACTCGTCCGCTTGACCGCCGAGTCCGAGCGGCAGCGCCGTCTTTATGAGACGATCCACAATACCACCCCCGACTTCGTTTATATCTTCGACCTGGATCACCGGATCGCTTACGCCAATCGCGCACTGCTGGAGATGTGGGGACGGACAGCGGAGGACGCACTTGGCAAGAATTGCCTCGAACTCGGCTATCCCGACTGGCACGCCGCCATGCATGATCGGGAACTGGAGCAGGTCAAGGCCACCAAACAGCCGATACGCGGTGAAGTGCCGTTTAACGGTACCCAGGGGCGCAGGATTTACGACTATATTTTCGTGCCGGTTTTGAATGCCGCCGGCGAGGTGGAAGCAATTGCCGGTACAACCCGGGATGTAACAGAACGCAAGCAGGCCGAGGAAGCCACGCACAGGCGTTCGGAGCAGGTGCGGCGGCTGGCCGAGGTCGCCGTCCGGATCAGTGCCGCGCATGACGTTGATTCGGTTATGCGGATAGTAACCGAAGAAGCCCGCAATCTGGTCGGCGCACACCAGTCTCTTACCAGTTTCACAATGAACGATGATTGGGCTCAGGCAGTTCATGTCGTGTCGATGACAGACAAGTACGGCAGCTGGCGCAACTACGACGCGCAGGCGGAAGGCGCCGGGATTTACTCGCTGGTTTGCAGCATGAACAAACCGATGCGGTTGACCCAGGCGGAACTGGAAGCCCATCCTGCCTGGAAAGCTTTCGGCGCCGAAAGCGGCAAACATCCGCCGTTGTGGGGCTGGCTGGCCGCGCCGCTGGTCGGGCGCGACGGGCGCAACATCGGTCTTATTCAGCTTTCCGACAAGTACCAGGGTGAGTTCACCGAAGATGATGAAGCGGTTCTGGTGCAAATGGCGCAGATGGCTTCGGTTGCGGTGGAAAACGCACGACTGGTTGAAGATTTGCGGGAAGCCTCCCGCCGCAAGGACGAATTTCTGGCAACGCTCGCGCACGAGCTTCGCAATCCGTTGGCGCCGCTGCGCAACATGCTGGAAGTCATCAAACGCACCGACGGCGATCGCGAACTGATGCAGCAGGCGCATACCATGATGGAGCGACAACTGGCCCACATGGTACGGTTGATAGACGACCTGCTGGATGTCAGCCGGGTAAGCCGCGGCAAGCTTGAACTGCGCTGCGAACGGGTCGAGCTGTCGTCTGTGATCGCTCAAGCGGTCGAAAGCTGTCGAAGCCTGATTGACGATGCGGGCCATGAATTTTCAATCAACCTGCCGCCACGACCGGTCTACCTGCACGCCGATCCGGTGCGGCTGGAACAGATTTTCGACAATTTGCTGAACAATGCCTGCAAATACACCGAACCCGGGGGCAGGATTTCGCTGACTGTCGAGTACCGGGGCAGTGAAGTGACCGTCAGGGTCAAGGACACCGGCATTGGCATTCCGCCCGATCAGCTCGGCGGAATATTTGAGATGTTCGCGCAGGTCGATAATTCGCTGGAACGCCTGCAAGGCGGGCTGGGTATCGGCCTGACTCTGGTCAGGCAACTGGTCGAAATGCACGACGGAACGGTGACGGCGCACAGTGACGGCCCCGGGCATGGAAGCGAGTTCGTGGTGTGTTTGCCGACGGTTAACGAAGAACAGGCACTCGACGGACATTCGCCACCCGTCGGCGGAGCGCCACAGATGCAGCCGCGGCGCATTCTGGTTGTTGATGACAACCGGGACAGCGCCGAATCGCTGGCTATGCTGTTGGAAATGACCGGCAACCAGGTGGAAGTGGCTTACGACGGGCAGACGGCGGTGGAGATGGCCGAACGCTTTCAGCCCGACCTGGTGCTGCTTGATATCGGCCTGCCGGTACTCAACGGTTATGATGCCTGCCGCCAAATCCGCCGGCAGCCGTGGGGCAAGGATATGGTGATCGTGGCGGTCAGCGGTTGGGGGCAGGAACAGGACCGTGTAAGGTCCCGGGACGCGGGTTTCGACCGCCACGTGGTCAAACCGGTCAGCCGGGAAGCGCTGGCCGAACTGCTGGCATAAAGCGCTTCCATACTATTATCGTCCGTTGCACTGGTCCGAACTTTTGAAATCCGGAATTCGTTATTGCCGCTATCCCGGCGGAATGCTAGCCTGACTGACGCCGTTTCCACGAATAATCTCTAACCTCTATAACCGGAGTTTTTGCATGAAAAGCTTCAGGCCTTCCCGCAGAAGATTTTTGAGTACCATGACCGGTTCCGCCGCGCTGGCCGCGTCCGGTATCTATTCCCCGCATGTTTTTGCGCTGAGCAGGAAACGCCGGATCGGCGTGGCGCTGGTCGGATTGGGTTACTACAGTCGTGACCTGCTCGCGCCGGCCCTGCAGTTGACGCAGTACTGCCACCTGGCCGGCATCGTCACCGGCAGTCCGGAGAAGATCCCGGTGTGGCAGAAAAAATACGGCATAGCCGACAAAAATGTTTATTCCTATGACAACATGCATCGGATCGCCGACAATCCTGACATCGATGTGATTTACATCGTGTTGCCGACGTCGCTGCACGAAAAATATTCGGTGATCGCCGCCAACGCCGGCAAGCATGTCTGGTGCGAGAAACCCATGGCGATGACCGTGGCCGAATGCGAATCGATAATCGGTGCCTGTAATAAAAACAAGGTGCAACTGACCATCGGCTACCGGTTGCAGCATGAACCCAATACCCGGACCGTCATGCAGTACGCCGCAAGCAAGCCGTTCGGCAAAATAAAACATGTGACGGCAAAGGCCGGTTATTACGACGCTTCGCCGAATCCCGATCACTGGCGCATGAAAAAGGCCATGGGCGGCGGCGCAATGTACGATATGGGCACCTATCCGCTGAATGCCGCGCGCTATTCGACCGGTGAGTTTCCGGTTGCCATTTCGGCCAGGCATGAGCGGAAGCGTCCCGAACTGTTCAAGGAAGTCGACGAAACGGCTTACTTCGATCTGGTGTTTCCCGGCGGCGCGACCGCAGAATGCATGGCGAGCGTCGGCGAGAATGTCAACATTCTCAACATTGATTGCGAAAAAGGCTGGTACAAGCTTGAACCGTTTCAGAGTTATACCGGCGTGAGCGGTATCACCAGCACCGGCGTAGCACTGGACAAAACCGTCAATAACCAACAGGCCAGGCAAATGGACGACGATGCCCTGGCGATTCTGGAAAACATTCCGCCGTTGGTTCCCGGCGAGGAAGGCATGAAAGAAATCGCGTTGATTCAAGCGGCGATTAAATCGGTGGAAGGCGGCGGCAAAACGATCAGACTGTAAGTGCCGCTTTCGCGGGCTTTAACGCGTCAGGCGGTTTTCAATTCGGCCAACAGCCGCTTGAGCCGGTCGAAGTCCAGCGGCTTGACCATGTGGGTGTCGAATCCGGCTTCTCTGGAACGCCGCCGGTCTTCTTCCTGCCCCCACCCGGTCACGGCGACGAGCACAATATGTTTGTCTTTTTGCTGCTCCCGTATCCGCCGGGCTGCTTCGTAGCCGTTCAGTTTCGGCAGGCCGATGTCGAGCAGGATTATATCGGGTTGAAGCTCCGCCGCCGCGTTGACTGCTTCCAGGCCGTCGACGGCAACATGAACTTCGTGCCCGGCTATTTTCAGCAATATCAACATGCTGTTGGTCTGGTCGGGATTATCGTCCACAATCAGGATACGACGGGGAACAGCCGCCGTTTTCGGTTTGGCCGGCGGTGCTTGCGGCAGGGGAGTATACGACTCTTTGAGGAGAGGCAATCGCACGGCGAATTCAGTGCCTTTACCGATGCCGGGACTGGTTGCCTCCACCGTGCCCTGATGCATCTCCACCAGGTTCTTAACCAGTGTAAGACCGATACCCAGCCCGCTTTGCGGGCGCTCCAGTGAAGTGTCGACCTGAGTAAACATGTCGAAAATGTGCGAAAGCTGGTCTTCGGCAATGCCGATGCCGTTGTCTCGTACCCGGATAACCGCCTGCGCGTTCTCGCGTTGGAGAGACAGTTGTATTTCCCCGCCGTCACGGCTGAATTTATAGGCATTGTGCAGAAGATTGCCGACAACTTGAGCCAGTCGCGACGGGTCGGCGTTTACGTGGACAGGTTCCGCCGGCAGAGCAATCTTCAATTCCTGATGTCTGTTTTCCCACAGCGGCCGGACGGCCTCGACGGCCTGGTTTATTACAGTGGATAACTCGATCGGTCGTTTACGGAGCCCGATCTTGCCCCGGGTAATACGGCTGACATCCAGGAGGTCATCCACCAGTCGAACCATATGATCGATCTGCCGGTCCAGAGTCTCTGACGCAGTCCGGCGTTCTTCGGCATTCGCTTCGGGCAGCCGCAGAATTTGTGCGGAGTTGCGAATGGGAGCGAGCGGGTTGCGAAGCTCGTGCGCCAAAATCGCCAGAAATTCGTCTTTGCGTCTGTCGATTTCACGTAGCGCATCCCGGCTGCGTTCGATTTCCTTGCGCGCTTCGACCTGTTGTGAAACATCGCGAAAATAGCAGACGACGCCATAGTGCCCGTCGGGCAGGGTGATCCTGTTAAGATGCCATTCGTAGTATTCGGTCACGTTCAGGTCGATGCGGAATTCCGCCCGTTCATGCGTCACATACGGTTCACCGGTTTCAAGGGTATGCCGGAAAATTTTAACCACTTCGTCGGCATAGCGTTTCCCCCAAAGGTTGTGTATGACTTCATCGAAGTCGCGTCCGATCACACTGCCGGGAATACCGCCGAACACCGGTTCAGCGACAGGATTTACAGCACG
>DASVCP010000167.1:0-16018 GCA_036381555.1 Gammaproteobacteria bacterium | reverse complement strand
TTTTCCGCGGATGTTTACCGGCGCGATATACATCGCCGGCGCCGATTTCTGGAAGGAAAAAGATGAGCCTCCGGTGAACCTGATTTCCCGCAACCGTTATGTGTTTATAACCGGCGACCGTGATTTCAACAGGCAGGAAATCCGGCAGGTGTTTAAGAAGTACGTAAAAGCGGGAGCCGGGCAGGCGCTGCTTATGGACCTGGATGGTTACGGCCATCACAACCCAAACGTCGAACAATTGTCGACGGCATTGGAATTTTTGGACCGCCCGGAATTGCCCGTTGAACAAAACCCTTAATCACGACAGCAAGCCTGGCTACGTACGGCCACACGAGCTTGCACTCAACCTATATTTATATATATAAAAATGCGGTTTAAGGGCTAAAAATATGGCTTTTCCGGGTTGATTCATTTAAATTTCAGAAAGTTACGCAGGTCAAACCCGGCGGCGAGCAGTTAACTGATTTAACGCTTAAAAATTTCCGCGGGGATCCAACCCAGTATGGCTCGCCGCCATACTTTGTCGAGACCGCTATGGAATCCACTCTTGCAACACAGTCCGTCAGTACCCGGCAGGAAAACATCCACAAACGCGGCAGAGTGCTCGAACTGGATGCCATTCGTGGATTGGCCATAGTCGGCATGATTCTCGTCGTCAGCCCGGGCTCGTGGCAGTATCGTTTGCCGGCGCTTGACCATGCGGCGTGGCACGGCTATACGCCGGCCGATCTCGTCTTTCCGGCTTTCCTCTTTGCGGTCGGCGCCGCAATGGCGCTCCAATTTCCGGCAAAGCGACCGCTACGGCAGGAAGCGGTTCGCGTCGGCCGGCGCACCGTACTCCTCATCGCCCTCGGCATTGCCCTCAATTTGTTGCCGGACTTCGATTTTGCGCATTTACGTATACCCGGTGTGCTGCAACGCATCGGGCTGTGTTACGCGCTTGCCGCCATCATTATATGGTCTTTGGCAAGGTTCGATGGCAACACCCGCTATTTTCCAGCGACGGGGGTTGTGGCGGCGGCCGTCGTTCTCTTGATCAGCTGGATACTGGTGCTCAGTTTCACCTCGGCGCCCGGCTTCCCGACCGGCTCGGTGAGCGAGGCCGGAACGCTCGCGGCCTGGATCGATCGCCAGGTGTTCACAACCGCGCATTTGTGGCCTTACGGAACGGATGCGGAAGGGCGGGTCGTCTATGATCCCGAAGGATTATTATCAACATTCCCCGCAACGGTGAACGTTTTAGTCGGCGCGGTCACCGCGCATTGGCTGGGACGGGAGCCGGACAACCGGCGGTTGCAGTACGGGCTCGTGTTCGGAGCGGTTCTCGTGGCGCTTGGGCACTTGCTCGACCCGGTGTTCGTTATCAACAAACGGATCTGGACTTCCAGCTTCGCCTTGGTCTCCGGCGGCTGGTCGATATTCGTCTATTGCGCGCTGTTTTTCGTCTTGCGGGGCAAGGCGTTCCGAGCGCTTATGAAACCCGTCTTTATTCTTGGCGGCAATGCCATCCTTGCTTTCGCCATCTCACAGATTTTCAGTGCTGTTGCCGGATTGCCGATCGGCGGAACAACACCCCAAAACTTCGGCTTTGAGACTCTCCTGGCCGTTGCAAAAGATCCCTGGATAGCGTCACTGCTATGTGCGTTCGGTATTTTGAGTCTGGTGACACTCTTAATCTGGCCATTGCATCGGCACGACATTCACTTGCGGCTTTGATTTTATCCTCGAATGGTCGGCTAGAGCTGCAGAAGCAAAATGTCGGCTTTAAAGACCGCAAATATATGAAGTGTAAATAAATATTATTCCGACACTTGTATGAAAAATAATTAAAGCACTATTGATAGCCGCCCTTGTTACCTCATTGATCCTTATTCTCCTGGAGGCGGATATATTCTGAGGCTCAAACATCACCAGTATATAAAGCATTTGGAACCGGTTGGATCTACAACGTTTCGGGGCTTTTAGGGGTGGAAATTGAGTTGAAGGGAGGCTCGTTTATACGCCTGGGAACGGATCAGCCCAATTATTTGGTACAAGCTATCGAAGATGCCAAGGACAACTTATAAAATACAGGCCTCTGTACGCACGGGGCCGGACATGAAAAATCGGACTTACGTTTATTGGTTTTGAGGGAATGGTTTTTCTTGATAAATTCGTTTAAATTTCAGAAAGTCAGGCAGGACGACCCGGATGCCAAATTCCAAAACCCGATCTTTCTACAGTCTCGTTAGGTGAAAAATGATTCGAGCACTGATTCTAATTTTACTCATCTCTGTCTTCCCAGGCTGTGTTTACCGCATTGCAGATATACCCGCCGTCCCATCTTTTAATGTGGCTCCTCAAAAAATTTATATACATACCGGTGGAGAACCATATGGATGGCAATCCGCCTCACGGTTAGCATCTGACCTGCAAAAAGCAGGGTTTAAACCGTCTATTATTGGCGATCTTTCTGAAGTATCCGATGAAGCATACATAATTGACGAGATTGAACCATGGGGAGAATGTTTCTCTGAGCCATTACTCTTTGTCCTTACGCTAGGCATCGTTCCACACATTGGGTGTGAAGAATATGGACATGCTTTTATGCTTCATCAAAAAGGTAGCGCCAACAAAGTTCGCGTGAATGCCAAATATACGGTTAAAGTAATGGCGGGCTGGCTTGTATGGCCGGCAGCGCTTAGTAACTCCTACGCATTCACAAGCACAACCGTTGATGTTGAGCTGCAGCATGACCAAACAGCTATCAGGTTACTACAAAAGGAACTTCAAAATGCGTTATAAGCTTTGTCAGTCACCTAACAGGCAGACGTACTCCCGAAAATTTCCGATTGGCGCGCCAAATTAAATTTATACATTCCACAAATATTTCGACGCACCCTAAACAAATGAGCAAATATTTTTTTATTATATCCGCCCTGACTTTGGTTTCATGCTCATCCAACAATTTGAAACATGAAAATAAACCCTGGAGGCCAAAGAAAAATTTCCCACGAGCGCACCTTTAAACCGATCTCGCGCGCAAGGTTGCCCGAGGGTCCTGCCTGCCGATCCGACGAAAAAAGATGCATACGTGCGGATATGCGTAGAGTCATCAAGGGGATGACTAAAGAGCAGGTAATAAAGATATTCTGCCGTTACCCAGATCATGAAATGGAAAACGGAGCGGTTTTGGGCTGGGCATACGAAAAACCAAAGCAAACAAGTCGTTCGACGTCCGTTTGAAATTCGATGAAAATGGAAAATATATGGGTCACACGGATGAGGGGCTCAAGGTCGTCGTTTATGGCGAGGAAAAATAAACGCCCCAACGGCCTCTCAAGGTATTTTGACGGATTGTAAAGGCCGAATAGTCGTATAGTAAGGGGAATTTTCCATTAATAAACCCTTTTAGAAAAAGTCCACTTCGTTCCGCCTCTGCCTTAAGAGGCCGATTTTCTAAAAATGGCGGGATCAAGGGGTAAAAATGTGGTTTTTCTGGTTTAATTGATTTAAATTTCAGAAAGTTATCAGGTCCGCCCCACGGGCTGGCGAGGCCTTTGAGAAAAACAGACGGAGAACCCAAGGGTTATGAATCGATTCTTACCGCCGAATATTTTCCAATCGCGCCTTGCCTTACTGTGGCTGCTTGCCGGATTTCTTCTACCGCCGATTGCCCATGCGCAACCGGAATTCGAGCCCCTGAAAAAGCTGGTCGCCGGGTTCAAGCCGACCGAGGCCGAGAAGAAGGCCGGAGCGGTTGTGCATCGCTACAGTGAAGAGGTTCGCCTGGAGTCCGACTGGAGCCACCAGACCACTTATTATGTTGCGGTTTCAATATTGGATGAAAAGGCGGCCCGGGAATATTCCGAAATTTCGCATTGGTTCAATTCTCACTTCAGCGAAGCAACACTCGATTTCGCCAGACTGATCAGCGCCAAGGGGGTGGAATACACGGTTTCCAAGGATGCTGTGCAGGTCAAGTCTCCCCAGGAGAAGGGCTATTTCTCGGATGAGCGCCAATTGGCGTTTTCGCTCCCATCGGTCGAACCTGGCGCCACATTTGAATACCAGATCACGGAAAAAGCCTCCCGGTCCGTGCTTGAGAATGCCTGGTATACGAGATTCATTTTTTACAACCCGCAACTGGCGGGCGAAAGCATCAGAGTCGACCCGGTCAGGGTCTCCGAATTCAAAATCATCAAACCCCGGAATATCAAACTGTACTCCGGTATCCGTAATTTAAAACTCAAACCCAGAAATCGTAAATCCGGCGAAACCGAGGAACTTACCTGGCAGGCAAAGTCGTTGCCGGGAGTGGAAATCGAAATAGGCATGCCGCCTTTATGGAATAAGTTACCGGTAATAGATCTCAGCTCAATGGCGCAATGGAAAGAAATCGATCAAAAACTTTCGCTTTACTACCCCCGGGTTTCCCGTGTCGGCAAGGAAATAGAAGAAGTCGCACAATCGCTGGCGCAGGAAGGGATGTCGACAGAGGACAAAGTCAAAGCTGTCTACTACTATCTTCAGGATAACGTCAGGTATGTGCAGGCGGACGTACGGCGCGGGGGCATACGTCCACACATGGCAACAGAAATACTGCACAATAAGTACGGGGACTGCAAGGACCAGGCAACCCTTGCCGTTTCGATGCTAAAGGCGTTGGGAATAACCGCCTATCCCGCCCTGGTAGGCTACTTCCCTCAGATAGAGGTATCGGAGTCGATACCCACCATGAGCTTCTCTCATATGATCGTATATGTTCCCGGCCTTAACAAGGGCACATGGTTTGATACCAGCGGCCAGGCCAGCGAATTTCCAGGTCTCGATTGGACACTGCAGGGACGAAAGTCATTCATTCTTAACGGGAGCGGTGGGCGCCTCCTGGAAATACCCATAGATCCGCCGTCCAGTAACGCAGTCGAAGTGGTCGTCGACGCTTACCTGGAAAAATCCCGGCTCAAAGGAACCTATCGAATGAAAATGACCGGAATATATGGTAACAGGCTTAAAGCCTGGCACAACAATACTCAGAATATCGACTACGAGCTCAAAAGGGTAATCAAAGCGTTCTACCCTTCGGCGATAATAACCGGAATGAAATATAACAAAGAGGAGAATTCCCGGGGCGCCTACCGCCTTGAAGCCTCGCTGGAATTCCCCGAATCCGAACAAGACTTCAGCGAACAAGTTACGGTCGCCGGTGGAATAACGCCTTTAATTACCGAGTTTATGGGATTGGGCGGGCTTACCTACGCGAATAATCGAGCACACGACTTTCAATTCGGTTTTCCGTCGAAAATGAACTTCAGTCTTAAGTTACGCCGCCCCGACAAAGAGTATGCGGCAATTTTCGAAGGCGAAGATTTCGTCAGAAATTACGGCTATTTCGATGTACGGCGCGAGCTGACCAGAACAAAGGACTATGCGGCCGGATCAATTGAGCTTGTCAATAAAAAATATGTTGTTCCCGCCGCCAATTACAATTCGTTCGTTGACGAAATCGGAAAAATTCTCGAAGACTCCATATGGTATATGGCATACCAGCATAATAAGCAGCTTAGCAGGAAACAGGAAATCGAAGACTCCGCAATTCAAGGCGCAAGCAGCGTGGAAGACTTTATCAACCTCGTCAATGAAAGTATTTCTATCGGAGCATATGAGCAGGCGCTTGTCCACGCCAAATCGGCCGTCGCATTGGACCCCGATAACGCGAAAGCGCTGTATTTTCTCGGCCTGTCATTAGGATTTAACGGTGATTACGAGCAATCGGAAAGATATATCGGCAAGGCGAAGAAAATGGGGTACACGCCTTAGGAAAACAACCATGTCGATGAACAGGCGAATATTGTTCTTTTTCACGCTGGCGATCCTATGCCTGATTCCGGCGCAGCCATCATTGTCCGCCTCTTACGATGACACCATAAAACAGGCACGATCCGAGCTGAGAAAGGATCCAAAAAGTAAGACGCTGAAAGAAAATCTGGCACAGGCTTATGTAAAAGTCTACCGTGAAACGGGAGACGAAAAATTAAGGGATAAAGCAATATCCCATTACGAAAAAATATACAAGGAATACAACAAGTGCGACCAGAACGCCAGAATGCTATACCAGCTCACTGGAGAGCGCGCCCTGAATATGGGGCCTGCTAAAGATCTCAAAAAACTGCATAAATTGATTGCGGACTGCTCCGACATGATGGGACCCGGTTACATGCCGCCATCTATAATCGAATATTTATACTTATCGAAAGCGGACAAATTAAATACAGCCAACAGCATTGATCTATTGCGTAGCGGCATCAAGGAAAGTCCCGACTATGGCTATTCTCACGTTGTATTGAGCGGATTGTATCGCCGCGAATCCCAAATGGATCTTGCATTGGCCATTATCCAAAATGCCAGGAACCGGCTTCCCGACAACCAACTTATTGCGTGGCAATATGGAGAATTACTGCTCGATAAAATATGGTGGCGATCAGAATGTTACACTGAGAATCCGGAATCACTGCCGGCAGTCATTCAGGCGTTGAAACAAGCCGTACCGCTCGAACCGAATAATGCCGGGCTTCACGCTCAGCTGGGTCTCGCCTTGCGTTTGGCCGGATACGCCGACTTAAGCGTTTTCGAGACTCAGCGAGCGTACCAACTGGATGACTCACCCCGGAATATCCGGAACTTCGCATTATCACTGTTGGCGCAACAGCGTTCGGGGGAAGCCTTTGAGCTGATCTCGAGAGAAAGTCATAAACTTATCAAGCTCGCAAACCCGGATTTGCAATCGAAGACATCCACACAGGAAACGGACGTCCATGCGGCACGGCTAACAGGAATTCCGAACAACCTGCACAACGCTTTGATTGACGAAGACGAACAGGAAAACATTGCATTTATCGCCGACTTATTCGCCATAACCGCCCAATGGGAAAATGCCGCCGAGTTCATGGACAAAATGGAGGCCCGCGGTATTAATGTGAACTTTTATACTTTCATGCGATTGTTGAATTCCGAGAAAATACTGGAAGGCGAACAGACAGCCCGGGATAAATTGAAGCGACAGCAATACGATCCGGCAAAACTCTGGCGCCGCCCGAAACGGCTTTACGACTATTTTATGTGATCATTGACAGCCGAGGCATTTTTGGAACAGTCAGAAACCCAATGCGAAGAGACAGAAGCCTTATATTATATCGGCATCGATCGGCTTGCCCGCGGTCATCACGCGGAAGCCAGGGAATATTTTGCAAAAATCCTGGAACAACCAACCCACGGGTATCGGGAACACATTTCAGCGCTCTATCTGCTCAAGCAACTGGAAAACGCCCGGCCGGACAACCGTAAGCATTCACCGTAACCTGAACGGCCAAATAGTTGCCCAATATTCACAAGCACCGGATTCCAGATCGCAGACAGTTTCCAAGAATTCGAAATCACGCACGTTTATCAACCGCGCCATCAGAAGACCCATGATTACGATTTGCCACCCCATAGATGAAATAGAACAGATGCTATTAATCGCGGAACTGGAATATGCCGGTATTCCGTATTTTATAAATGCTCAGCATTTCGGAAGCCTATATCCCGGATTTCAAATACCGTGGTACAACGAAAGAGCCATTAGAGTTCCATCTTCATGCTATGATGACGCGATAAATGTTGTTAACAAGTTTAGAGAGAACTATGTTCCGCGGTCTGATTCGTTGAATTTCATTTCCAAATTAAGAATGTTAGGTGAGGCATTATTGTTTGGCTGGGCTATTCCTTATGGAAAAAGGAAAAGTCTAAGGCTCAACTTAACCGAGGACGATAAATGGAACCCATGAACCTACCCGCCGATTACCTGGAAATGGCATTGCGACTGATCACCGCGCTGGTCGCCGGCGCGTTGATCGGCTACGAGCGCACCTATCACGGCCGGCCGGCGGGCTTTCGCACGCATGCGCTGGTCTGCACCGCCTCCAGCCTGCTGATGCTGGTGACCGCCTATGAAGCCCACTGGGTGCGGGCGAGCGCGGAAATGGTCACGATCGATCCGACCCGAATGGCACAGGGCATCATGACCGGCATCGGCTTTCTCGGCGCCGGTGTCATAATGAAGGAAGGACTTTCGGTACGGGGGCTGACCACCGCCGCCTCGATCTGGATCACGGCCGCGATCGGCATTCTGGCCGGGATCGGCTTTTATCTTCCCCTGGTCGTGTCAGTGGTGCTGACTATCGGCATTCTGGCCGTGTTCCGCTGGATCGAGGCGCGCATGCCGATCCAGGCTTACTACCACTTCGAGATCCGCTTTGACGGCGCCGCCGGCATGACGGAAGGCAAGCTGCGGACACTGATCGAAAGCTACGGATTCAGCATCGCCAGTTTCAGTTACGGCCTTGACAGATCAGGCAGTATTCGTCGTCACAGCATGGTGCTGCGCACCACCGATCTCGCCGGCGCGTCAAAGCTGTCCGAGAAGCTCCAGGCAACCGGATCGGTGCATGAATTCCGGATTGCGCCGACTTTGTGATTGAAGAATGCCGGCAAGTTCGAAAAGCTGCCTCACGCGAATACCGCTCTCGGCTTCCTGCCTGCGCGGCATTAGTGCCTCCCTGCACGTTGACGCGAAGACGCGAAGACGCGAAGACGCGAAGACAAAAATCAAACCACACGTGATGGTCTTCAATCCAGAAGCCATACTAAGGGTATTTTGTTGAGGTTAGCTGCCTGCCTGCGTGACATGAAAAAGCAGGCAGTTAAAAAACATTTATCTTTGTACAACTGCAAACAATCCCTTCTTTGCGTCTTCGCGCCTTTGCGCGAGAAAAGAACGGCTCTGCGATACGTAACATTAACAGCAAGATATTGGTGCATCTAACGTCCCATTTCGCCATTTTCAATGCCCCCTCATTATGAACACACGCCCCGGCAGCGCTTTCCTCAGAACCTGATCTGGTGTAGATTGGTGCGGAAGTTTCAACCTATTCCGATCAAGGACCCGCACATGCCCGCCTGGCTGCCCATCATTAAAACGGTTTTACCCTACCTGGCGCCGGTCATCCAGTCCGCGCTGCCCGCGTTTACCAAAAAGCAGAGTGAACAAACCGACCCGGTGGTCGCGCAACAGATCAGCGAGCTGCAGGAAGCCGTCAAGGCCAACAGCGAATCTACCAAGGCATTGGCCAAGGCCATCGAGGAAGTCGCGCAGGCGAACGACCGGGCGATGCGGCGGATGCAGGTGATTACGTCGGTTGCGGTGGCCGTTTCGGTAGTTGCGCTGGCAGTGGCGGTTGTGGCGTTGGCCGCATAATCCAGAGCTCTTTTATAATTTCATACCCAACCAGATCACAAACGACGTTGCCGCCGAAACCACCAGCCCCAGCGGCTTGTACAATATGCTGTTCTGCCCTTCGGCTACGCCGACTTCCCGATGTTCAGCTTCCTCGGCAACGATCGCTTCCACCGCCCGCAATGCCTCGATATCGCCGTCACGCCGCAACGCTTCCATCTGCTTGATTAAATGGCCGGTGACAACGGTTTCAACCGCCGCGGTGCAGGCCATTATTCCGGATTTGCCCAGTAACGCCGTAATGAATCCGAGCGCATAACCGCCGACTCCGCATAGCCAGTAGCTGCGACAACGCCTCACGCCGCGCTTTGCAAGCACTGCCCGGAAAATTTCCAGGTGTTTCTTTTCATGCGCAAGAAAATCTTTCAGGATAGGAACAATGCGCGGTGAGATAAGCCCGGCGACAAGAATCTGGGCACGATAGATATTTATCGCGCCGAATTCACCCGCATGGTTGACTTTGACTATGCGACCACCCGCCCCCTTCAAGACCTTTCCGGCGACGGCATCTTGAGTCGATGTGTTTTTGCTCATAATCGGGTAATCATCAGAACGAAATCTCCCCGCCCACAGAGGGGAAAAAGTCGATTCCATTGTCTTCCAATACCGGTACGTCCCTGTTGAAGCCGTCCGGCGGAGAGCGTTCAATATCGACGCCGTTGGGGGCGTAGATGTAACCTTCCGTGTTGCTGTAGCCCAGTAAATTAATAAGGTCGATATACCATGACCAATCGCCCCACGCCTCGTGATATTTGCGCTCCAGCCTCACATCCAGCCGATTGTAGTTGGGCATTCGTTCCGAGTTCAACTCGCTGTAAACCGGTTCGAGCACGTCGGGGTTCTCCTCGTAGGGCCTGAGGTCGACAATCGGCGTATAAAGCAGACCGCTCTGCATCGTCCATTTGAATCCGAACAGCCACCGGCCATCGTCGCTTGTGTAATTGCCCACGATATTAAAAATGGCCGGCCGGCTGTAGTCGAAATCCCTTTCGGCGCCGGTTCTCTCGTTTCGCCGGCGGGTCTCGGACAGGCTCAGCGAGAGCCAGCCGTACCAGTTTTTCGTCAACTCCTTGGTGAGGAGCAGTTCGATCCCGTACGCCTCGCCGGTTGCATCATTGCTGTAGTTCCGGGCGAAGTCCGCGTCGCTGTCGGCGCTCAATGCCAGCGGCAAGTCCCACATCTCTTTGTAATATATCTCGGTTTTCCAACTCCAGCCTTCGTACAGCCGACTGACGCCGAGCGCGTAGTGATCGGACTTGGGATGTTTCAGGTCGGGATTGCCGACCACCGGCGCGAGTTCGAACAGCTCGGGCAACTGATGGTAGCGCCCCGCCGCCGCGGTCAGTTCCCAGTTGTCGGTCGGCCTGTAGGCAAGATGCAGGCGGGGCTCGCGGAAGGACTCCTCGATATAGTTGTTTTTGCCGTAGTGAACGCCATAGGTGAATGTCAACGATTCGCCGGGTTCCCAGCGGTCCTCTATATAAAGTTCCGTTGAACGGATATTCAATTCATCGGTCAGCGTCACTCTTTCCGCGTCCAGCGTCGTGCACTCCGCCACGAAAAACGCGCACGGACGTATCTTGGCGTCGAGGTTGAGGGTGTAGTCGCTGTCGTTCACGACCCCGCCTGTTTGAATCATATGGCTTGCCGTTAGTGCAAAGCTGTAATCCAAACGAAAAATCGAGCTTGAGGAGTCTGTTTTCTGAAACTGGCCCGTGCCGTAATTGATCTCGTAGCCCTGGTCGGCGCGATTCAACGCCATATACAGCTCGGAACCGGCATCACTGTCAGTCCAACGGTATTGCAGCCCGCCGCTGTCGAACTCTTCCCTGCGGCCGGCCGGGCCGAGAAAGTCCGGATCGCGAAGCGCCTCGTTGGAATGGCTGAGGAAAGTTGCCTCGACTTCATCGCTGGCGCCGGCGGCGACAAAACCCAAGGTTTGATTATCCGCGAGCCGCCATGAATACTTTACCTGGTAGTCCTTTCCCCGCGGCTGCGAATCGATAAGAATCCCGTCTTCTTCAAATTCGTCTTCGTCATAGTACAGGTGAATCAGGCTTTCACGGTACGAGGCGTAGAAAGCCTGGTTTTCGCCGATGCCGCTTTCAACCATAGCACCGGTGCGAAGCAGGCTCCAGTGAAACGTGGTGGTGAAGGGTTTGTGAGCGGGTTCGCGCAGCCTGACATCCAGCACCGCGCCGATCGCATTGGAATACCGGCTGCCGTAAGCCCCGGGGTATAAATCGAAACTGTGAATCAGGCGCTCTTCGAAGACGCTGTTGCCGAATTCATGAAATATATACCTTGCCGGAATCATGTCGATCAGGTAGAGGTTGTCCCCCGGCCCCGAACCTCTGATCGCCGGCCGAACCGACGAATCGGACGCGGACGTCACGCCGGGCAGGCTCAGAATACTGGTCAATGGATCGCCAGCCGTGCCGGCTATATTGAACAGTCGCTCCGTTTCAGGATCGATCCACGCGGGATTGTTCCCGGCTTTCTCACCGGTCACATTGATTTCTTCAAGCACGCCTTCCTGCGGCGGCGCCGAGGATACGCCGGCGGCGTACAGCAGCGATAACAAAAAGGCATTTAACCGCACAGACTGCATAGCAGCAATCGGATTGTTCACGAAATAGCCCCTGATTTATTAAAATTGTGTTCTAACAGAAATCAATCCGCGCACTATAACCGAAACAAACGGTTATTGGGAGAGAAAGCCGGTTCTAATATCCCCCTCTTTTCTCACCCGAGAAAAGAGGGAGCCAAACAAGTGCAGCCCTAAAATACGAAACTATCTGCACGCCGCCGGCAGATGTTTCGCCGGTATCTTGTCCCCGTAACAGCTCCAGCTCAGATTGCCGTCCGTCACTTGGGGTTCAAGCACAATATACTGCTTTTCGCCGGCGGCGGTTGTGCCGACTTCCGCGCCCACAACCCCGCTCTCATATATATCGATTTCGTAGCGGCCGGCTTCGTCGCGCAACGTGCCGCTTTCGTAACCCAGCTCCGCCATGCTGGTCGGCCATTCCTGGTTCTGCGTGACGTACTCGGTTACCTGGTTCTGGACAATCTGGGCCTGGGTATAAGCGCCGGTAAGACGAACGCGTTCGGTGTAATCCTGGTAGGCGGGCAAGGCGATGGCCGCCAGGATACCGATAATCGCGATCACCACGATGAGCGATGCCAATCCGCCTCCGCCAACCCCCACCCTGGGCACAAACAACGACAGCAGCCAGGCCAGCATGTGCCGTCGGGGATGCTTAATTTCCTGACCCTTGCTTAAAGCAATGCACGTCGCCATGCGCTTGGTCAGCCAGGGGTAGTCGCCGGTCAGTTCGTTGAACGACATCCAGAAACCGTTGGTGGCGGCAACCTGACCCACGTAAGCGTCGACGTTGATGGACTTCCAGCGGGTATCGCCGGCGGCGATCGCGGCGATTGCGGCCTTGATATCGTCTTCGTTCTGGCAACAGGCGACGCCGTACCGGTCGCAGGTGTACTCTTCCGCGCGGCGGAGCGCGGCGCCGAGCACCGGCAGGATGGAGGCCGGCATGATAAAAGCACTCCATGACAGATGCTTTCGATGAATGTGGCCCAATTCATGGCCGATGTAAAAATCGACCGCGCCCGGCTGGTCTTCCAGCGCGTCGACCACGTCGGTGAACAACACGACAAAATGCCGCCCCAGAAAGCGGGTCGCCAATGCGTTAAAAAAATCGGTTCTGAGCAGGTAAGCCTCCGGAACCTCCCTGAGCCCGACTTTCTCGCAGCAGCGGATCAGGCGCTCATGCAAATCCGGGTACTGCTCCCGGCTGATCCTGACCCCGGTGCCTTTCAGGTAGGATATGAAGGCGGAATGGGCGAACAGGAAAATCAGGTATCCGAACAGGAGGTATATCAGCGCGATGCCGATAGTGCCCACGATTAAAACAAGCCAGAACAACGCGGATAAAAGCGCCGCAATGAAGAACAGGGGTTTTTCGTACTTGTAAACCAGGTTCATTTTATCTTCCTCGTTTGGTTTCTTGTTATTTCGCGGAATCATGGGAGCCGTTCCACGAAGCCTCTGCGCCTAATCCTGAGCTGTAAAGATAGTCCGGTTTGAACCCGGCCGCCATCGTTTTTTTGTAATTTCACACGGTTGCCGGCATTCCCCGGAATACGACGCGCACCCCTTCCAACCGGACGGGAGCCCGTTCCCGGCGGACACTTTATCACCGAATTAAGGTTATTTTTTCACTTACCCCGCCATATCCCGCTGCTAGTATCTGCCTGCGTTCCGGATGACCTGCTTTTGGAAGCCGGCTAGACGCTTTCATTCAGGGTCCATTTTCATGGGAGAAAAAATAATGCAAACCGCCCTCAAGATTATTCTCGGCCTGCTGCTGTTTACGCTACTGTCGGTCGCCTGGGGAAACGATTACGTCTGCCGGGTAGCCTACAACCCCAGCACGCCCACCGTGGGCAATTACGGTTACATCACCATGTATAAGCACACTCAGCCGGACTGCGGCGGCGAATATTCCGGCTCGCATATCTTTTGCAGCAAGGGCGCCACCTACGGCCCGTGCGCGGCGGGCTCTTACCAGTACTCGGAACGGGGCCTGCTGGCGTTGTATGAAAGTCTGCGCGGCGCCCTGGAAAACAACACGCGTATCGACGTACAGGGCGTGGGTTGCGTGAACGGCGGCTATGGATGCGGGGCCTATGTGTATTTTTATGGAGACTGATCTGTGCCCACCCTACCGCTCCCAGGGTTCCTTTTCGCCGTCGACGATTTGAAAAATCGGATGGGGTTCGGGAAACTTAATGCCCGACAGCTTGTGGTAAGCGGCGGAGTTCCGGGCTTTCAGTTTACGCTTGAGGTGTGCCCACTCGTGTTGCATCTGCCCGCGGGTCACGGTCATGCCTTTATAAGGAGCGCGGCTGCCGATCTTGGTTTCGTCGAAGCAATAGTCCCGGTTGCAGGCTTCCTGGTAGACCTCTTCCAGGTAATAGCCGATGGCCTGTAAAGGCGCCGGTTCCTGCCGGAATCGCTGTAATTGCGGATGATGTTTATAGCCTTTGGTTTTATTCTGCAGCACCTTTTGCGCAAGCAGCGTTTCCCGCCACAAAGCGACCAGGCCCGCCGGGTCCAGATATTTGGGATGGATCGACCAGAGCCGCATTTCAACATGTTTCTGATTAAAGATCAGACAGTGTAATTGAAATGCCTGGATTCCTCATAATCATAGAAGGTCACGGACTTGCCGTTGACCGTGCCGCTGTAACGGCAGTTGCTGTCGTGGATGCGGCCGCTGAAACGCTTGCCGTCGATGTTGATCAACAGGTGCGCGCCGGTATCGCCGTCATAGAAGCTGGCCGTGGAGCCGCGAACGTGGGATTTGCGCTCGTGATCGTAGAGATTAATGCGGGAACCGGCTACTGTGCCGCTGATGTTGATGTACTTCGAACGGGAATGATCGTAAACCGTGGCGCCGCCCGAGCCGGAAATCAGCTTGGCGGCGATGTAGGCAATGCAGGCGCGGGTGTTCTGATTCATGATCGGTCCCGGTTCAAAATGTACTCATTGGAAAAATGCCCATTGATAGGCTGTTTTTCGGCATAAGCGGGGAATTTCTTAGCGGATTTTGAAAAAATCCTCTCTTGAATTCAACCCGGGCGAAAACGCAAGAACCAAACACTAACCCCTAGCAGGATGCTGAAAAAGTCCCTCCCTGGCCTTTTTCGACGCGCTGAGCGGCTGGGAAAGAAAAAAGGGAAACCACAAAACTGTGATCTCCCCCGTTCAAACCGATATATTCACGATCAGTTGGATGGGCGCGATGAAACCGGCTTTAATCCGCTCTCATGCAAGGGATGCGTCGGCGGTTTGCTGACATCGACGAACCGCAGCATGTCGAGCAGGCGGGCGGAGGCTCCGGGATAAAAACCGGTTTTCACCTGAAAGCCTTCCGGGTTGCGGAAGGTGCCGAACAGGATGTCGAACAACGGCAAATCCGAATAGTTGAAGGCATGAATGCCCTTGCCGTGATGGATGGTATGGCTTTCGGGGCGCTGTACGAAATAACCCAACCAGCGCGGCGTCCTGATGTTGGTATGCTGAAAGATCGAGAAAAACACCGTCAGCAGGATTATGGCGGTCGCCGCTTGCGGCACGACGCCGACGACCACCACCAGTGTCAGGCTGCCGAGCAATGTCCAGCCGGCCATGTCCAACGGACTCGTGTAAAAGGCGCTGTAGGTGTCGAGCCGTTCGGCGCTGTGATGCAACTGGTGGAAGCTGCGCCACAGAAAATCGTAGCGATGCATGGTGCGGTGCCACCAGTATACGCCCAGCTCATAGAGCAGCAACCCGACAACCGTGCCGCCGGCCACACCCAGTCCGCTCAGATCGAACAACTGGTAGGGCGCCAGGTGACGGTCCCACAACAGCGGCAGGTAAGATGACAGGAAAAAGAACACCGTGAACGCCGCCAGCCCTTTGAGCTTCCAGCCGCGGACTTGCGGCAGGGTCCGCCCCGGCGCCAGCGCCTCCCACAGCATCAAGCCGCCGTACAGGGCGAAAATAACCAGCGATACCGGGTGCAATAACAGTTCGAGTGGTGATGGCATGAACAAAAACCTCCTGGATAAATAAAGTTATTAGCGTTTTGCTGTTCACAAAACCGACTAAATGGTATGTAATAGCCTAAGAATTTT
>DASVCP010000166.1:0-5515 GCA_036381555.1 Gammaproteobacteria bacterium | reverse complement strand
CGATTGCCCGGTCGCTGTCGCTCATTTGAGAAAGGCGCAGTTGCCAGAGTAGATATTCGCGCAAAGACGTCTGGTTGAAATCCTGCCGCTCATAAATCTCGCGATCGGGAATACCGTCATGGTTTTTGGCGGCCGGGGTGTAACTGTCCCAGTCGCTGTCCATTTCCCACTGACTGTCGAAGGGTTCGGTTTCCGTAATGCCGCTGCTGTTGTCGTTGCTGATGCTCTGCTCGGCAACATCAACAGTGGGGGAACTTAAATCGCCGTTGGCGTTTTCAGGGCTGTCTTCCAGCGGTACGCCGTCGGAATCGTCATCAACTTCAAGCATGGGGTTGGAGTCCAATGCCTGCTGGATTTCGGTTTGTAATTCGACCGAGGCCAGTTGCAGCAGTTTGATGGCCTGCTGCAATTGGGGGGTCATGGTCAGCTGTTGACCGAGCCTCAGTTGTAGGGTTTGTTTCATGTGAAAATTTTAGCGTGTTGAGACATCCGATTGAATATACCTGCGGGCGGAATTCCATGTCGGCAATGGCGGAATGATGGAAATGAAACCCCTTTTTGCATGTACTGAAGCGCCTCTCATTTAGGTTATAGCCGAAAATTTTCCCCCAGGTATACGGATTTTACCTGGGCATTTCCCAGCAGGGCTTCGGGATGACCTTCGGCAATCAGTCGTCCTTCATTAAGTATATAGGCCCGACTGCAAATGCCTAGTGTTTCCCTCACATTGTGGTCGGTAATCAGTACGCCAATATTGCGCAAAGTCAATTCCCGGATGATTTTTTGAATTTCCACCACCGAAATCGGATCGACGCCCGCAAACGGTTCGTCGAGCAGAATAAAGCGGGGCTCCATGGCCAGGGCCCGGGCGATTTCCACCCGCCGCCGCTCGCCCCCCGACAGGCTGATACCCGCACTTGCCTGAATATGGCTGATTTGCAGGTCTTCGAGCAACCCGGTAAGTTTTTTGAGACGCTGCTCCCGGGAAAGGTCATGCCGGGTTTCCAGAATCGCCATAAGGTTATCGGCCACCGAAAGCTTGCGGAACACCGAGGCTTCCTGGGGCAGGTAACCGATTCCCAGTCGCGCCCTGCCGTGCATGGGCAGAGCCGTAATGTTCCGGTCATCCAGCCAGATACTGCCATCATCGGAGGGTATCAGTCCTACAATCATATAGAAACTGGTGGTCTTGCCTGCGCCATTGGGCCCAAGCAGACCAACAACTTCTCCGCTTTCCACGGCGACGGAAACCCCGTCGACAGTGGTTTTGCCTTTGTAGCGTTTAACGAGTTTTTTAGCGTACAGCACGCTCATTCGCTTTGATTCTTAACGGTTCTGTTGCGGGGTAATGATAATTCGTACCCGTTCTTCCGGTTGCACTTGCCCATTAGCGGGACGACTGTCGGCCGGTCTGCCGGCAACGAAACTGTTGCGCTCGGTATTGTAGTCGATTCGGTCGCTGCGGATATGGTTATTGCCCTGAAGCAATTCGGCTTGTCCCAAAAGCACCATCCGCGAGTCGAGCGCAGTGTATTCGATGCGTCTTGCGGTGCCCTGCGCCTCCTCTCCGGCCTCGGTTAGCTGACGAAAAAGCGCGGGAGATGTTTCGGTTCCCAGGATTTCCATCCGTTGCAGCCTGCCGTTTTCCATGCGTAAGGTCAGTTCTTCCGCGGTAATGCGCAGACTCCCTTGCGCAAGTCGGACGTTGCCCCGGTAGACGCTGAGCCCCGATTGCTCGTCCAGGGTCATCAGATCGGCTTCGATTTCTATTGGCTGATTTGCGTCACTCTGCAGTGCGACAGCCGATGGGGTAACGGGCAGCAGGATCAGTGCGGCGGCCGCGAGGGAAAGCTTAAGGTTCATAACGCCCCCGCACATTGCGTAGTTCGAATTGCCCTTGCTCCAGATTACCCTCAAGGCTTTCCGCCACCAGCCTGGCGCCCGGCTGAACGAGAGTGATCATGTGTTTGGATTGTACGAATTCGGTCTTGGGTTTGAGCAGCAGGCTGGCGGTGGAGACGCGCATCGGCTGCCGGTTTTCAGCCGCGTCGCGGACCATCTCGACATCGCCGCTTAGTCGTATTTCATCCAGTTTTTCCGAGCTGGCTTCGCCGCTCGCCGCAGTGATACGCCAGGCCGGATCGTCGGCGCTGTACAGCGCCATCAACGGTTGGCTGATAAGTGTTCGCTCGTCGTTTGGGAAGCGTTCCAGACGTTGCCCGTCGAGGCGGTAGCGCAGCAGGCCGGTTTCGTCGTACTGGCGCATGCGAAAATTCTTCAGAAAAAAATCCGCCTGATGGGCGGGTTCGACTGCCGCGGTGGTATCCAGGCTTTCCGTTTGTTTGAAGCGCCAACTTAGAAAGGCGATAAGGGCCAGGACGATGATAATAACGATGGTTCGGATCATGACAGCGCGCGTGGGCGTGAAAAGCCGGCTTTCGAGGGAGTACGAGTACGGCCTGCGCCGGATAGATCGTTGATAATCGCGATCATCGGCAAATTGTAGCGCACCTCCCGGGCCGGCGCGAAGAGTAAAGGAACGGCGGACATTCCACCGGTTTTGGTGGCGACACCGGAAAAATCGGCCTTACTCATCGGAAAAAATGTCGATTTCCTCGTCCAACGGATCGGCGGGCGGGGAGCCGTCGTGGACCAGGTTACGGCGGCGTTGCAGGTAAAGTTCGCGAAGAAAGATATAAGGATCGTAAGCCGCCTCGTCGACGATGTCACCCGCCTCGAGCAGGCCGGCTCGCAGGCTGACCGTGTTGAGCAAGAACAGTCCCGCGCGGGCTCCCGAGTCCTCAACTTCGTTGAGAGGATGCATGTATAAATCGGTTGCCAGGCCGAAGCCGTCGCGTATCGAGCTCGAACCGAAAAATGGCAACACCAGGTAGGGGCCCTGATCGACTCCCCAACGGCCGAGCGTTTGACCGAAATCCTCGTCGTGTTTTTTCAGGCCGATCGGTGTGGCTACGTCGAACAGGCCGCCAATGCCCAACGTGGAGTTGATCAGGAAGCGGCCGGTGTCAGACAGCGCCTGTACCGGTTTCAACTGAAAGATATCATTGGCGATAACGATAACGTCATCAATATTCGAGAAAAAATTGCTGATCCCCTTTTCCGCGGAGTCCGGCGTGACTGAGCGATAGCCCTTGGCGACTGGCTTGAGCACTGTACGGTCGAGCTTGTCATTGAAACTGTACATGGTGCGATTGAATCGCTCCCAGGGATCATGGGGATCAGGCGGGCCGTTGAGAGTGGCGCAGCCGGATAACAGCAGCATGACGGCCGGCCAGACGCATTGATGAAACAGTGGTTTACTCATTCTTCAAAGTATGTAGGGGTCGGCAGTTCGATTGATGGTTGAACCGAGCCCGATGAAACGGCAATCATACACGCTCCAGCGGGCTTGCCAAGCCTGTTCACCCATATAGGCGTCACGTCATCCTGTTTCACATTTTTTTTCTAATAAGGTTGACTGTTTAAGGTGTAGCGATAAAACTGTGGCACCCAACACAAACACAATAAGCAAATAGGGAGCGCCGCCATCGATACCAGGCCGGATAAACCTGACGATGTACTTGCCACAATTCGCGATCTGCACTTTTCCAGAGGCAGCAAGCGCATTTTCGACGGTGTCGACATGGACATTCGCCGCGGTCGGATTACGGCGATCATGGGACCGAGCGGCACCGGCAAAACCACTTTATTGAAGCTGATCGGGGCTCAGCTGCAGCCGGATCGCGGCGAGATCCGCGTGGAGGGCCTGAACGTGCACGCTTTGAAGCAGGACGAGTTATATGACCTGCGTAAGCGCATGGGGATGCTGTTTCAAAGCGGCGCGCTATTGACGGATTTGAACGTGTTTGAAAATGTCGCGTTCCCGCTCCGGGAGCATACCCGGCTGCCCGACAGCATTATCCGTCACCTGGTATTGAGCAAGCTGCAGGCCGTGGGTTTGCGCGGTGCCCGTGACCTTATGCCGGCGGAGTTGTCCGGCGGTATGGCGCGGCGGGTGGCGTTGGCCAGAGCAATCGCGCTCGATCCGATGATGATCATGTACGACGAGCCGTTTGCCGGTCAGGATCCCATTTCCATGGGTGTGCTGGTCAAACTGATAAAAACGATGAATCAGGCGATGGGATTGACCAGTATTGTCGTCTCGCACGATGTCCCGGAAACCGCGTCCATCGCCGATTACATTTATGTGATTGCCGAAGGCAAGGTGGTCGGCCACGGAACGCCTGAAGAATTGGGGCACACCCGCTCGGAATGGGTCGGCCAGTTTATGCGGGGATTACCGGACGGACCCGTGCAGTTCCACTACCCCGCGCCGCCTTACGAGCAGGATTTGTTTCAAAACGTATCAATGCCTTCATGAACCATTTGACCGAGAAACTGGCAAAACTTGGCCGTTTCGGCCTGGGCTTTTTCGAGCGTATGGGGCGCAGCTTCATGTTTCTGTTGCGTACGCTCGCCGGAGTGCTGTCGCTGTTGCCACGGCCGTGGCTGCTGGTTCAACAGCTATATGCCGTCGGCGTCCTCACCATTCTGATCATCGTGGTGGCCGGTATGTTCGTCGGCATGGTGCTGGGTTTGCAGGGTTACAACATTCTGGTGCGTTTCAATTCGGAAGCTTCGTTGGGCGTCATGGTGGGCCTGTCGCTGGTACGCGAACTGGGCCCCGTGGTGACCGCGTTGCTGTTTGCCGGCCGGGCGGGTTCTGCCTTGACCGCCGAAATCGGCCTGATGAAGGCGACCGAACAGCTGTCCGGGATGGAAATGATGGCGGTCGATCCCTACAAACGCGTGTTTGCGCCGAGGTTCGTTGCCGGCTTGATATCGATGCCTTTGCTGGCCGCGCTGTTCAGCGCCGTCGGTGTGATGGGCGGGTATTTCGTCGGCGTGGGTTTGCTGGGGGTCGATGACGGGGCGTATTGGTCGCAGATGCAATCGTCGGTCGATTTCCGGGACGACGTATTAAACGGTATTATCAAAAGTATTGTATTTGGCTTTGCCGCAACCTGGATCGCGGTATTTGAAGGTTACGACAGTGTTCCGACATCCGAAGGGGTAAGCCGTGCGACCACGCGCAGTGTGGTGTACTCGTCCCTGGTGGTGTTGGGGCTGAATTTTATATTGACAGCGTTAATGATTAGCGGGGAATGATTATGACCAGGCGCTCAATGGAAATCTGGGTGGGTGTGTTTGTCGCGGCCGGTATCGCCGCGTTGTTCGTGCTGGCGATGAGGGTCAGCAACCTGAGCAGCGTCAACGGCGGGCCCGGTTACCAGGTCAAGGCGAACTTTGAGAATATCGGCGGATTGAAAGTACGCTCACCCGTGAGCGCCGGCGGTGTGCGCGTCGGCAGAGTGGCGGACATTCGCTATAACACCGAGACGTATCAGGCCGAAGTGACCCTACATATCGACGCCGCATACGGCACGTTTCCGTCCGATACCTCGGCCAGCATTTATACCGCCGGCCTTTTGGGTGAGCAATATGTCGGCTTGAC